>NZ_WXWI01000020.1:0-35133 GCF_009904895.1 Vibrio sp. V31_P5A7T61 | reverse complement strand
ATACACTACATCGGCAAGAAGTAGACAATTAATTATATAAAACGATGAGAAAAAACATAATGTTATTCAAAAATAGCGTTGATTTTTTGTTAACTCACGCAAAAATAATGCTCAACAAACAGAGAAAAATGGCCTTAGTAAAATATGGTTACTCTATTTCACATTTAGTAACGAGCGTAGCCATTCAAGCAGGAAGAAGACAGCTAACAAGAAAAGAAAAAGCTAGGTCTTTTACACCTAGCTTTTGTGATATTAAGCCTACTGACATTGTTAGATATTAATTTGCAGACGAAATCATAACCACCACTAATCAATTGTACAACCGCTATTTACCTCAAGATTACTAGGAAAGTGCATCATCAGTAAGCTTTGTCATCAAACGGCTCACTTGCTCTGCGGTAGCCGCAGGCCAAGACTTGGCAATGCCAGAAACACCATGATTGGCAAAAGCATTAACACGTAGTTGAAAAGCCGCCTCCTTAGCTGACTGTAACTGTTGTAACTGATTTAAATATTGCGCTAATGACTCGCTATATAGGTCATAGTCTGTTTTATCGGGTATGAGTAATAAACGCACTTCGCTTAATTTGCCATGCTCAGCCAGAAAGTGTAACGACCGTTTAACGGGCACATTGCTATGCCCAGTTAATTGATAATGACACCTTTCATGCCATGCTTTTAAATCGATCATTGCCCCGTCCATCCAAGGCAACAAGCTTTGCCAGTGCTTGAGCGAAAGACTGCCATTACTATCGAGTAAACAAGTCAATGATGACAGTTCGGGTATGGTTTTCACCGCTTTAAATAGCTCGCGAACAAATTTGATTTGTAAACTCGCCTCACCACCACTGAGAGTAATGCCGGTAATGAAGTGTCGCCGCTGCCAGATCTGCTCAACAGCGTCAAACACTGTCATCGCTTGAGAATCTTCACTACAGCGAGCAATCGTTTGCGGATTATGACAAGCCGGGCAGCGATAATTACAGCCTTGGAGAAAAAACACCAAGCGGTTGCCGGGCCCATCGACCACAGAATAAGGCAGCAATCGAGCAACTTGCCCCGTTATTGAGCGTTGGATCGTTATCTCATCATTATGCGAAATCACTGTGGTCGGCATTACTCACCTGCAATAAATTCATGACTCACCACTCTTGGTGCTCGTTGAGTGACTTTTGTTTCGGTGTACGCTTCAGCGCCAAGCGCCGTTGTATTCGTGCGAGAGCCTTGTTGATAATACGCTTCTAAGTCCGATTTTTTTACCATATAGCCAGTAATTCTCACTAAATCATTTCCGTGAGTATTAGCCGTAAACTCCCTCATTCCATGAGCGAAAGCGCCTAAGCAGAGATCGGTTAACGCCTGAGGATTGGCTTTAATGGTTTCGTCTAGAGTTAAAATCTCACTGACTCCAGAAGGATAGTAAGCGTGCTGCGGTGCTAAGGCTAATAAATGGCTAACCGGATCTGGCTCTTGACCATAACGAATTCGAATTCCTGGTGTGGTCTGCGTATCAATGGATAGCCCACCTTGCGAATGCAGTAAAGCTCGATTGGCTAAGCCATAAGTGACTGGCGTTTTAGTGACAATGTCACTTAAAGTTTGGCTGATCGTTAATGCGAGTTGGTTAGAAGCAAGGTCGCGCCCATATTCTGCCTTACCCAATAATAAATGATTGACCGCTTCAGCCATGCCATAAACACCAAACATTGGCGCAAAGCGAGCTTCTTCAATCAGCCCTTCTGTGACTAAAAAGCCTTGAAAAAAGTTGGATTGTTGATGTAAAAAACGGCAACGCTGCTCAATCAACTCATACATCAAGTGGCAATAATAAGGCAGCGTATGATTTAAGAACGTATCGATATTTTGTGCTTGTTCAGCAACGGCTTTAAGATTCAAGCGTACCAAGGTATTTGCACCGCCACGAACAGGCAAGGCGTTATAACAACTGACAATGCCGAAACTAGGTTGCACATTTTGCTCAACAAAGAAGACTTGATGTAAAGGCCAATTCGCTATATGTGGTTTACTGCAGTGGATAATATTATCCGTTGCTTGACGAAGTAAGCTGTTTGGCGTGCGCTCTGGGTCGTACATGAGTGTTAAATTAGGAGCAACTTGTTGTAATTCAGCATCGATTTTTAACACCATGCGACAAACACGATTATCCTCTGGGCCAATATTCGCATGCATAAAGGCATCGGGAAGCGTTCTATCTAATTGAATCCAAAAACGTTTTAAGGAACGGTAAAGATGCTCGTCAGTCACATCATCGCAATAAGGTAGCAACAGTTGATCAAGGTAGCCCAAGAATACCGGCATATTGGTCACTGAGGGTACATGATGATACAACACCATTAATTTCATTAATGCATCATCAAAATCTTCTGCAGGGGTTAATTCTAAATAGCGCGAACCTTGAGTTAAAAAGCGTTGATAATCAGGTAAGACATAACGAGGTTTAAACGGTGCATGGCCCTCATACATATCACAAATAATGCCTTGCTCCATCGCCTCAATTAATTCTGGGCTGCGAGAGACATAAGGTAAACTGGCTTCTGCTTGAGCCGCTAAGGCGAACATTTTTTGTTTCGGATTTAAGATTGGATTGGTCACAATAGAGAAAAGATCATCGGTCATCATCGTATCCACATCGTTTACTCATCAATAACCTTATGCTACCAATGGTTTTATTAGTGGGAAAGCGGAATCAATACATAGACCATTACGATGGCTCAAAGTATGAACTGCAGCACGTATTAACTATTTTTAAAACAAAAACTTATACGATAGAGATGGTTTAATTACCCCCTTTCAGAAACCCATTCCCCGATTAGCTATCTTTATATAACCAAAATCAAACATTCTGTTTTTATCTTAAAGCCAGTATTTTTAATTGAAAATCACCTTGAGAAAGGTACAGCGTTCTTCCCAAGCAAAAAAAACAACATTTTATACAACATTATTAGCAAGATCACAGTCAATGAAACCACAAAATACTAACAAACCATACAAATTTGCTACATAATAACCAAAAGTTGACCGTTATCTCTGATGTAGAGAGACGAATTTCAAGTACATAGGATGTTGTATGAAAACCGCTCAGGCCTCAATAGACTTAATCGCACTTCGCCATAACTATTTACGTTTAAAGTCACTCTCTGGACAGCAAAAACTGATTGCTGTCATCAAAGGGGATGCCTATGGTCATGGTGCCGTCCAGTTGGCAAAAGCGCTCCCAATGGCAGATTGGTTTGCCGTAGCACGAGTCGAAGAAGCAGAAGAGCTTATCGTTAATGGGATTGATCAACCAGTCCTGCTACTGGAAGGCTGTTTCTGTGCTGACGATTTACAACGTGCCGCCGACCTCAAACTCGCAACCGTCATTCATTGTGAAGAGCAATTACGAGATTTAGAACAAAGTAACTTGGCTAACCCTATCAGCATTTGGTTGAAAATTGATACTGGAATGCATCGGCTTGGAGTTCAGCCAGAACAAGTGACAGAATATGTGCAGCGCATTGAACGAAGCGGAAAACTTAAAGGTCAACTCGGTTTTATGAGCCATTTTAGCTGTGCCGACGATCTTTCTCATCCTGCAACACTGAAACAAATCGAGTGTTTTTCAAAAGCGGCGTTTCCGTATTCCGGCCCGAAAAGTTTGGCTAACTCGGCAGGTATTTTATTTTGGCCAGAATCACAGTTCAATGTCGCCAGAGCAGGGATAGCTTTGTACGGAATTTCCCCTAGCCTTTATCATTCGGGAATAGATCACCAATTACTGCCGGTAATGACCGTCACCACACGTTTGATTGCTGTTCGTCAACATACCGCGAATCAACCTGTCGGCTATGGTGAAACTTGGTATGCAAAACGAGATACGAAAATCGGCGTTATCGCGATGGGCTATGGTGATGGTTATCCACGCTCTGCCCCAGCAGGTACGCCAGTATTTATTAATGGCCGCCAAGTGCCAATTGTCGGGCGAGTATCCATGGACATGATAACCGTAGATCTTGGGCCTGATGCGATGGATAAAGTGGGTGATAGCGTAGAAATGTGGGGAAAAAACTTACCAGTAGAAACGGTAGCCAAGCATATTGGTACCATCCCTTATGAATTAACGATTAAATTAACCAATCGCGTAGCTCGTCATTATATGGATAAAGTGGTTGAGCGTTGTACGGTATAATTTTCATTGATTGTAAAAATGACTAGTCATCCATAAACCGCTCTACGATAAAAAAAGCCATCGCGCAATGCGATGGCCTCATAGAGGTTCATGATGTACCTGATTAGCCTATCAAACCTTGTTTCGCCAAGTATTCATCGTAAGTGCCGTGGAAATCGTTGACGCCTTGTTTAGTTATTTCAATGATCCGTGTGGCAATAGAAGAAACGAATTGGCGGTCATGGGAGACAAACAGCAAAGTACCTTTGTAGTTCTCTAACGCCAAGTTCAACGCTTCAATCGATTCCATATCCATGTGGTTGGTTGGTTCATCCATCAACAAAATGTTCGGTTTTTGCATGATTAACTTACCAAATAGCATTCGACCTTGCTCACCACCAGAAATCACTTTAACCGACTTTTTGATGTCGTTTTGTGAAAACAGCATACGACCTAAAATGCCCCGTACCGTTTGCTCATCTTCCCCTTCGTTTTTCCACTGGCTCATCCAATCCAATAACGTCATATCTTCACTGAAATCATGAGCGTGATCTTGCGCGTAGAAACCGATGTGATTGTTTTCAGACCACTTGATCATGCCTGCCATCGGCTCCATTGCACCTGCTAAGGTATTGAGCATGGTTGATTTACCAATCCCGTTTTCACCGATGATGGCGATGCGCTCACCCACTTCTACCATTAAGTTAACGTTATCAAACAGAATATTATCGCCATAACCTTGCTTTAGACCTTCAACTTCTAACGCATTACGGAATAACTCTTTCTTTTGATCAAAGCGAATAAACGGAGATTGACGGCTTGATGGCTTAACCTCTTGTAGCTGAATTTTATCCAACTGCTTTTGACGCGACGTGGCTTGCTTGGCTTTTGAAGCGTTAGCAGAAAAGCGGCTCACAAAGGTTTGTAGCTCAGCGATTTGCGCCTTTTTCTTTGCGTTGTCAGCATGTAAACGATCACGAGCTTGTTCAGCGGCGCTCATGTATTCATCGTAATTACCGTGGAAAAGACGCAGCTCACCATAGTCTAAATCCGCCATATGAGTACATACGGTATTTAAAAAGTGGCGGTCGTGAGAAATAATGATCATGGTGCAGTTACGTGCCAATAGCACTTGTTCCAACCAAGCGATGGTATGCATGTCCAAGTTGTTGGTCGGTTCATCAAGCAGCATGATTTCTGGCTCGGCAAATAACACTTGCGCCAGCAAAACTCGAAGTTTCAGACCAGGAGCCACTTCACTCATTAAACCAAAATGCTGCGCTTCAGGAATGCCAAGCCCAAGTAGCAACTCTCCGGCGCGAGCTTCTGCTGAATAGCCGTCCATTTCAGCAAATTCAGTTTCAAGATCGCCCACTCGCATACCATCTTCATCGGTCATTTCCGGTAACGCATAAATGCGGTCGCGTTCTTCTTTTACTTTCCACAATTCTTTATGACCCATGATCACTGTATCGACCACGGTATAGTTCTCAAAAGCGAACTGATCCTGACCCAGCTTTGCCATCCGCTCATTGGGATCAGTGGAAACCGTACCAGAAGAGGGTTCAAGTTCACCGCTAAGGATTTTCATAAAGGTGGATTTACCACAACCGTTTGCGCCAATCAGGCCATAGCGATTGCCATTACCAAATTTAATCGAGATATTTTCAAATAATGGCTTATCGCCAAATTGCATGGTGATGTTTGCAGTCGTTAACACAAAAAATTCCAAGTTGTTGGATGATGATAAACAAAAGGTTAGTTTTACTTACCTTTAAAAAATGCCGCCGATGATAGCATTTTTTGTGACAAATATCACCCAAATTTGCAGACAAATCGTTCATCTAACAAAAATAGACAATAAGCGGTAATCAATATGAAAAATACATCCAATTTAAAATACCTTATTACTGAATAACAATAATTATTTAAAATAAGAAAGGTTAATTTTTAGTATAAACACGCTCGGGACGACCAACTTTACCGTATTCGTTTTCACTAATAATAAGTCCATGAGTGGCACAATATTCTAAATATCTCCGAGCTGTCGTTTTACTCACACCAGTATGTAGACTCACTTTTTCAACGGTAAATTTATCGCCACTATTTAAAGATAATAGACGAATAATTTTATCTAATGTTATCTGCTCTATACCTTTAGGTAGAAGGCTAACTTGCTGCTTTCTGTGCTGAATATTAAATAACTCATCAATGTATTTTTGATTTAAATTATCATAAGCTTTCATTGCATTATTGAGATCTAAATAACGTTGTAATGTTTGTTGAAATCGATCAAAAGATATAGGTTTGAGTAAATAGTCAAAACAACCAAGCTGCATTGCTTCTTGAACCGTATTTACGTCATCTGATGCTGTGATAAGTACAACATCTTGTTTTCTTTTCTTTTTCTGAGCAAGAATATCACGATATAAATCAATACCTAAACCATCCGGCAGATAGTTATCGAGTAAGATAAGCTGTGGTTGATAAGCTTGAATAATCGTGCGAGCCATCTTCTGAGACTCAGCGATCCCGACAACAGTAAATCGACTAAAACCTTGAATGATATCCAAATAAATATTAGTAATATTTACGTCATCCTCAACAATAACGATATCAATCGTTTCCATTCCTCCCTCCTGACATTATGCTAATTATTAATATAGTTGGGGATAAATACAGAAAAAATACATCCCTGAGGTTCAGCATTATCAATGTTAATAAAACCACCCGCTTGTTTTACATAGTGATCGACAAGATATAGCCCAAGACCATGATCTTTCTTATCATCTTTACGAGTCACACCTCGATTCCATATTACTTCCTTTTCCTGTATAGACAGACCACTTCCATTGTCAGACACTTCAATCAAAATATCTTGTCCTGCATCGGTAATTAAAATACCAACAGAAGGACTCTTCGTTTGATTTATTCGACATGAATCAAAGGCATTATCAATCAAATTTCCTAATACTGTACATAATTGATGATCATCTAACTTTGTTTGATTGTTACTTAACTGACAAGTGGGATCTAAACGAAAATCAATATTTAACTCTTGTGCACGTAAAGCTTTCCCTAGTAAAAATGCAGCGACTTGATTGACGCAGATAGAATGCTGAATAAAGTCTAACAGCTCTTGTTTACTCCCACTTTCATTATTAATTAATATCATTGCCTCTTGGATTTTCCCCATTTTTAACAATCCAGAAAGTGTCGTTAATTTATTAGAAAACTCATGACGAAGAACACGAAAGTTATCACTATATTGTTTAATTTGACTTAAACTTGCGGAGACCGCATACACATCATTCTGCTCACGAAAGCTCAGAACCCAACCAACAAGATTTTTATTATGTAATATGGGTTCTCGATTAGCGATAATTTGATGATGGTTTAATCGATAAAACTCATCTTTCTGTTTATCGATGAGTGAACTCTTATTATCTAACCAACTACAATCATTAAGATAATCTCTAATGTTAATATTTTCTTCTGAACAGCATGGAAGATAGCGTTTTGCTGCTGGATTTATAACAATTACCCTACCTTGTAAATCAACCGCAATAATACCCTCATAGACAGCATATAAAATAGATTGCTGAATTTCCCAAGAGAGCGAAATTTCTTCTGGTTCCATATTATTCATTTTTCTTTGTATGTGCCGAGAAAACAACCAGACTAATAATAATGAAATAGAAATTAATAATAAGGCATCAACAATCAAAGGACGAAAGTAGTCTTTAAGCCAATATTGAAACCGTGTTAACAGATAACCGACTGAAACTACACCAATAATATTACCTTGGCTATCAATAATCGGTGACTTCCCTCGTATACCATAACCTAAACTCCCTTCTCGCAAAGAAGTATACGATTCCTTTCTTAATAAAGCTCCCGCATTATCATCACCTTGCATTGGATAACCTATACGATCCGGCTCTGGATGAAATAAGCGAATACCATTTTGATCACCAATAACAATAAAGCTCGCATCAGAATAATGCATGATACGCTCAATCGCCTTGTGAATTTCTGTAATGTTTTTTGTTTCTACTAAAGTAATCAACTCTGGATCACTAGCAATATCTTGAGCTTGTAATAATGCACGAGTACGAACTTGATCATCAATAGAAGAGGATAATGCTTGATAGAATCCCCAGGCCATGTAAAGGAATTGAATTAGGAGTAAAAAAGTAAGCAATAAGAATATCTTATTACGAAAGCGTAAATGCATAAAAAAACATCGGTTTCGATTGCTATTTATCTGAATCACGTCCAGATTTTTACGCATTACCTTATACATATTCACTCATATAATTACACAACTTAGGTATTCCACAGCATACCTAAAGACAACAACTTTACTACCAGAAATTAACAAAAAAAAGGGTAAAGTCACAAAATGACTTTACCCTTTGAAATAGTTATCTTAAGCCATGTTTGAAAGGCTTTTATTTCTAAATGAGTTTATTAATGGCCAACAGATTGAAAAAATTGTCACTATCAATAGAAATTGAGTAATTCCTGATTGAACAAAAATACTGAACTCTTGATTAGAGATCCGAAATGCTTGCCTAAACGACTGTTCCATTTGGCTGCCAACAATAACAGCAAGAATCATTGGTGCAGTAGGAATAACCAGTTTGTGCATAATAAACCCAACTATACCTAATAAAATTAAGATATAAAAATCTACCACAGAATTCCCAATGGCATAGCAGCCCACGAAAGCAAGCCCTAAAACGATAGGATATAAAACATTCGCAGGGATAGCGAGCATACGAACTAAAACACCTGCTAATGGAATATTTACAAAAGCCAGAATAATATTCGCGACAAATAAACTTGCGATCAATCCCCACGCTGTTTCTGGATGCTGGGTAAATAAAAGCGGCCCAGGTTGTATTCCTAACATTAATAAGGCCCCCATCATGACTGCCGTCGTACCTGAACCAGGGATACCTAATGAGAGCATAGGAATCATCGCTCCAATGGATGCTGAGTTATTTGCTGATTCAGGAGCGGCTAGGCCTTCTATCGCACCTTTGCCAAATTCATCTTTGTTGGGTGAGAGTTGTTTCTCATTATTATAACAAAGTAACGATGCCATTGTTCCCCCTGCGCCGGGGAGTGCCCCGACAATAAAACCAACAGGGGCACTGCGTAAAATGGGCCATTTCGATCTGCGCCAATCCTCTTTACTGATCCAAATCCGTTTAAACTGAGTCTGTGCTTTTTTACTACCATCACCTAAGGTTGTCATGCTTTTCAGCACTTCTCCTAATGCATAAATGCCAATGATCACCACCAAGAAGTCAACACCTGTTTGGAGCTCAAGGGAACCAAAAGTAAAACGACTTAATCCGGATTGAGCATCAATGCCGATTGTTGCAATCGCTAACCCTATTGCCATAGAGAAGAAACCTTTCAGCATATTGCCTTTAGACATAGAAACCGTCATCGAAAGGGCGGCTAGCATTAACATAAAATATTCTGCTGGACCAAATCTAATCGCAAAGTTGGCTACAGGCTCAGCAAGAAAGGTCATGAGCACCGCAGCGATAGTACCTCCGATCAATGATGCGATTGCTGAGATAGCAAGTGCGGCTTCTGCACGCCCTTTCATTGCCATCGGATAACCATCGAAGGTTGCCGCCAAGGCAGCACCGTCTCCGGGTGTATTGATTAAAATCGAGCTACGGGAACCACCAAACATCGCCCCCATATAGATCCCTGTCATCGTAATTAATGATGCCGTAGGCCCCATGGCATAAGTCATGGGCAATAGAACGGCAACGCCCGTCGCCGGACCAAGACCCGGTAGCATGCCGATAATCGTTCCCATGATCCCACCAAGTGTTATCAGTAGAAGATAATAAGGCTGTAAAGCAATCCCAAAGCCATTAAAAAGATTCGTAAATATATCTGTCATAGTTAATTTTCCTTAACTAAAAAGTGTTCCGCTAGGTAAATTAATGGATAATAATTCATTGAAAATGAAGTAAATCCCAACAGAAAAAACCACACCAATGACTAATGATTGCTTCCAACGTTTAATACCACATGTAACCATTAACATCATCAGCATAAAAAACATCGTGCTTATAAGAAAGCCAACAGGCTCAAACATAAAAGAATACAGCAAGGAAATTAAACATGTTGATAATACCCTATATGTATTAATCTTATTTTTTGAATGCTCATCAATCGTCTTCATTATTGCTGTCATTGATGGAGAAAATCGACCACTAACGACTAATAATAATCCAATCACAATCATAAAAATCGAGATCGACAAAGGCATAATAATCGGTTCCCACTCATTACCAAATATAGGCCTTGGTAATAAATAGGCGTAACTACCATAACTTAAGCCAAAGAGAATACTGATAATACCGGTCAATCCATCCCAATTAGATTTACTATAATCTTTCATATTTATATCATCCATAAATGTACAAGAGAATAAACCAATACCTATAACGATAATTTTTATCTAGGCGATTGGTTTATTTCTGTATTGAAAATTTATATAACTCTAGAAAACTTCTTTAATCAAGGCATTGTATTGTTGATTCGTATTTTCTAAGAATGGTTGAAAATCATCAAAATCCAGATAAGCATCATCCCATCCATTGCGTTGTAATGCGGCTTTCCAGCTATCAGTATGAATCATTTTCTCTAAAGCATTACGCCAATAATTGATGGCTTCTTCTGGCATATCTTTCGGTCCAAATAAGCCACGCCAATTTTCAAAAACCACATCAATTCCCTGCTCTCTAACGGTAGGAATTTCGGCCATCATCCCTTCACCTACTCGTTTATCAGCAGTTTGAGCTAATGCTCTCAACTCACCACTTTGTATTAAACCAGCTACATCGCCTAACCCCGTTGAAATCAAATCAATGTGTCCGCCTAAAACCTGAGCAACAACTCCACCGTCTTGAAATGATATATAATCTATATTTTTTAAATTATTAATCCCAGCAGCTTTCGCCACTAAGAGAAATTGAATATGGTCCATTGAGCCAGCAGCGGATGTACCACCTATTTTAATAGACTTAGGATCTTTTTTTAGCGCCTCCATAACCTGATTAATTGAGGTATAAGGAGAATTTTTAGGCACAACAAAAGCGGCATAATCCGTAATTAAGCGCGCAATAGGGGTCGTATCTTGATAACTGTATGGTGTTAAACCGACTAAATGAGTCAGTAAGATCGGAGGAGAATAAACAGAAATTAAGTCTCCTTTACCTTTCTGACTTTGCATATAAGCCAAATTTACTGCACCTCCGCCACCGGGACGATTAATCACCGGTAGATTCGCATTAATAATCCCCTCATCTTTTAATGTCTTAGCTACGGTACGAATCGTAATATCCCATCCTCCACCCGCACCCGCTGGAGCAACCATATTAATGGTTCTTGGAGGATATGATTTCGCAAAAGCAGAGGATACCCCTAATAAAGAGCTAAGTATTATCAACCATGTTACAGAGATATATTTTATTTTATTCATCGTTCTATCCTTGTGTCTGACTTAATGTAAATTATTTTTTATAGTTTTTAATCTGGCTTATATTGTTGCTCTACTAACAATGGTTAATTAAAACAACTTATAATGTTTTCAACTTGTTTACATTAAGTGACAATAAAGTAAATTAACGAGAGGAAGGACACTTTTTACCATACCGCTTATGGTGTTTATGGTTTTTATGATGTTAATTATCCGTTACAGAGCACTCCGCGTTTTTTTGTCTCAACGACATTAGCCATCGCATTGAACGTGATAGGATTTCAGCATCATCAATTAAATGTTAGTATTAGCCCATCTGAACATACTTGTGCGGAAAGTGAATGTGTAATCCTAACTGAAGGCATACTCGTCACACATGATTAACCTTCATCAGCCTCCGCCAGTAAAACCATATCAAGAGAAATATTTCCAATGGTTAACAATAAAATTCAATGGTTTCCGGGCCACATGCACAAGGCTCGTAAAGAGATTGAAGAAGCAATTCCGCAAATTGATGTAATTATCGAGGTGCTCGATGCGCGTATTCCTTACAGTAGTGAAAACCCACTGATTTCTCAGCTCCGCGGCGATAAACCTTGTATTAAAGTACTCAATAAGCGTGATTTAGCCGATCCTGAAATGACCGAGTTGTGGATTGCTCATTTAGAGCAAGAGCAAGGGGTGAAAGCAATGGCCATCACCACCGCTAATCCTCAAGAAGTCCATCGGATTTTAGAATTGTGCCGTAAGATGGTCCCTCATCGTGAAGAGGTGGGCAAAAATGTTCGCACTATGATCATGGGTATCCCCAACGTTGGTAAATCGACCATCATTAATACCTTAGCTGGTCGAGCGATAGCCCAAACCGGTAACCAGCCGGCGGTGACACGTCGTCAACAACGGATCAATTTACAAAATGGTGTCGTGCTGTCTGATACGCCTGGTATTTTGTGGCCTAAAGTTGAAAACCCTCACAGTGGATTTCGTCTTGCTGCGACTGGCGCGATTAAAGATACCGCGATGGAATATGAGGATGTGGCTTTTTATACTGTCGAGTATCTTGCCAAACATTATGCCGATAATCTTATTGCACGCTATCAAGTTGATGGCACACCTGAATCGGATGTGGAATGGATGGAAGCCATTGGCCAAAAGCGGGGTGCTCTTCGCGCTGGTGGGCGAGTGGATTTGCATAAAGCATCGGAAATTCTCTTGCATGAACTTCGCCAAGGGGTACTGGGTAAAATTACGTTAGAACGCCCAGACATGATCCCTAATGAGTTAATCGAAGTCGAACAAGAAGAAATCCGTAAAACGGAAGAAAAAGCGAAAATTAAAGAAGAACGCCGTAAACGTTATCTACGTAATAAGCGCTAATACTCACTTCAGAACTTCTTGCATTAAAAAGTCACAACGTCACTTAAAGTTGTGACTTTTTTGTTCTTGCCTCTTATACATCTACACTTCGACTCTCAACATCCTGTGTACACAATACATAAACGTACATTCCAAGACACACCACTGAGTGACAAATCCAATCATGATTAGTAGGCTATCGAATATCTGAGATGAACACCTCTCTTTAATAAACAACCGCCCAATAATTATCTGCGGAACCTAATCACCAATTTATCATCATACACTCATGCTCTTATATCATTCACGGAACCTAACATGAACAAACGCTGGATTGCAGTCGCCATTGTATTAATGGCTGGCGGTTACTGGGGTAGCGCTCATTTATCAAAACCCAAAGCATCACTACCGACCTTAACGGCACAATTAGGCCAAATTGAAAAACAAGCCATCGCTGTGGGACAAATCGTTCCGGCTCACTCAGTCTCAATTAAATCGCAAATTGAAGGTATTGTTGGTGAGATATTCCACCATGTTGGTGCGCATGTGAATGCGGGAACACCATTAATTAAAATCACCCCTAACCCAACTCCGCAGGCACTGACCGAAGCAACCACGATGTTAATGCAAAGTGAAGCCAGTTTAGAGTCAGCAAAACAAAACGTTACCAATTTAGAACGTCTGGTTAAACAGAATATTATTCCTAAAAACTACGGCGACTACATTCAAGCTCAAGCCGATTTGAAATCAAAATTGGCCGATGTGGTACAAAAACGCCAAAACTTAGAATTAATCCGTAGCGGCGAGGCCTCAATTGGTGATGCTAAATTAACCTCAACCCTTACCGCTCCGATCGATGGCACTATTTTAAATTTAAAAGTAGAGGTGGGTGAGCCGATCATCTCTACGGCCTCTAGCCAAGCCGCGACCGAACTGATGTCGATTGCAGATATGAAGAATATGATTTTTAAAGGCAGCGTCAGTGAACACGATGCGGCACAACTCGCGGTTGGCATGCCTGTCACTGTGATACTCGCCCCCTTTCCAACCCTAAATATCGAGGGCGTGTTAAGCAAAGTCGCTGTGCAATCTGAAAAACTCAATAACACCAGTTCGAGCAATAACACGGGGTTTGATAATGGCTTTGAAGTCGAAATCAGCCAGCTCAACTTTCCAGAGGATATCACCCTTCGCTCCGGCTTTTCAGCCACCGCTCATATCATCTTAGAGAAAGTAGAGAATGTGGTGACGGTACCGGAGCGCGCATTATGCTTTCAAGGTAACCAAGCCGAAGTCTTAATTGCTGATGATTCAGAATATGGATTCACTGCACAGCCGGTAACATTAGGGTTATCCGATGGCATCAATGTGCAAATTATCTCTGGACTTGAAAACCAACAAACGATTGTTGATAACAGTATGCTGGGTCATTCTTATGCCAACTAATGCCTTGATCAATTTTACCCGTTATGGATTATTAGCGCTTGCGATCAGTCAGCCCGCTTTTGCTATTACGTTAGAACAAGCTTGGCAAGCGGCAAAAACCGCTGATCCAACCTACATGCAGGCGCAAATCCAATCACAAATTAGTCAAACTGACGTTGCCACTGCCACTAGCGTATTACGCCCATCGCTGAATATCACGGCGCAAACCAGTTGGAACCAAGATGGTGACAACCAAAGGGGTTATGGCGCCACATTAAGTCAAACCCTTTGGGATAGCTCTGCTTGGTCTGCGCTTGATCAGTCTCAAGCTCACTATGTCGCTACGCAACTGCGGGCAAAAGCGGAATACAATAGCCTCGCCGCACGTCTACTAACCGCTTATCTTGAATTGGCCAGCGCCCAAGGTGATCTCACTCTTGCTCAAGAGAAATGGCGAGAAGGCGCACAGTTACTACATGTAACCGAGCAACGCTATCTGGCCGGTAAAATTCGCGCCACAGAATTAGAAGATATGCGCGCTAACCATGTTGATGAACAAGCAGCTTTACTCGCCGCACAATCGGCTCTTGCTAGCAAACAATATGCGTTAACGGCACTCATTAATCAGCCAGTTGATAAAATCCATGAAATCAATACGCAGGTATCAGAGCAGCCCACTTTACCTTTTGCGACTGAACAACAATGGATTAAGCTTGCCAAAGACAACAGTCCGACCTTGTTAGCCAGCATACAAGAGTTAACTGCGGCTCAATTTGCACATGACGCCGCTAAAGCCAAATATTACCCGACGCTATCAGGTAGCGTGTCCTATCAAAGTACTGATCAAGGTCGTGATGGTGATTTGAATGCAGGGCTGACGCTCAGCGTGCCTATCGATTTAAATGGAGCGACACGTTCTAGTGTGGATCGCGCTCAACTCACTATCTTAAACAACAAGCAAGCGGTGAGAAAAGTCGAGATTGACATTCAACAAGAAATTCAAACTCGCTTTCATCAACTGCAATTGGAATGGCAACGGATTGAAATTGCCCAGCAACAAGTGTTGGCGCGACAAACCGCGCTGGAAAGTAAACAAGCGGTCTATAACGCCGGTATGACAGAAGCCTCTGAGGTGATCACCGCTCATAATGCGCTGTTTAATAGCAAACATACCTTACAAACCCGTCTGTACGACTACTGGTATCATCGTATTGCTTTGCTAAAAACAGTGGGCAAATTGGATGATGAGAATATCGCGTTAATCGCACGAGTGCTGCAGTAATGAACACCCTATTTCTGCAAGTTACCCAAACCTTATTGGCTCACCGCTTACGCAGCACATTAGCCATTATTGCCATTGTCTGGGGAATGCTGTCGGTACTGGTTTTGGTCGCTTTAGGTGAAGGTTTTTATCGAGTGAATACTCAATCCTTTGCGTTACTGATGAGTGATACTCAGATGGCTTTTCCCGGTCAAACCGCTAAGCCATGGCAAGGGCTTCCAGCCAAACGACCGATCCGGATCTCTAAGGAGCAAATGCATGCCTTAGCCAAACAACCAGCGATAGAACAACTTTCGGTGATGTACGGAAAATGGGATGCTACGGTTACCAACGCTCAAGGACGCTCACTACCAGGTTATGTCGCTGGAGTTGATCAGCATTATTTTGCTTTACAAAGCCTAACCTTACGTCCAGCTTCACGTGCGATAACCCCTAATGATGTATTCAATCATGCGAGAGTAGCGATCATCGGTTGGCAATTAGCCCAAGTCGGTCAATTGGCGCTAGGCGATAGCGTTAAGGTGAATGGCGTACCCTTTTTTATTATTGGTATCACTGAGCAAAAAGAAGGTGGAGTGTCGTTAAATAATGAGAGCAATCAACTAATGATTCCCAGCACCACCTTTACTGATTTATGGCAAAGTAACCCCTATTCTTTGTTAGTAAAACCCAAAGCGGATATTCCCGGCGTAGCTTTACGTCATACCATACAAACGTTTTTTGCCAAGCAACAGCATTATGACCCAACCGACAGCGAAGCGGTTTATTTGCCAGACTTCAGTAGTGGTGCTCAGTTTATTAATGCCCTGTTTCGCGGTATTCAGCTGTTTTTAGGTGCCAGCGGGATGATGACCCTCGCTGTCGGCGCTTTGGGTGTTGCCAATATTATGTTTTTGTCGGTAACCGAGCGAACGCGAGAGATTGGCGTGCGACTGGCCGTTGGCGCGACACCAAAAATTATCCTCTGGCAATTTATACTCGAAGGCACGTTATTGGTTACCCTCGGCTGCACGATAGGTGTTGGGCTCTCGTATTTGGCGATTGCCACGCTGAATCAGCTTGGTTTACCTGACTGGTTGGGTACGCCGATCATCACCAGTGCTTCGATCGTTGGATCGCTCCTTATCACCGCCTGTCTAGCGTTATGTGCCGCTTATTTTCCAGCTCGCCGCGCTGCACATTTAACGCCAGTTTTAGCTTTAAGTGCGAGAGGATAGCATGCTGCCAATCAGACAAATTATTCAGGAAATGCTGGCAGAAAAACAGCGTCTTTTATTAACCGTTCTTGCTGTTGCTTGGGGTACGCTGTGCATCAGTATGATGTTAGCGAGCGGTGAAGGCTTAAGACAAGGCTTAAGCCGTGCTTCGCAAAGCGGCAATGGTCAACTGATTTATATCACACCAGGCTACGCTAGTATCAACAGTGGTCGTTTCTTTACTGGGCAAGCTTTATCCTTACAAGCGCAAGATGTCGATGTGGTTCGTGCATTACCGAGCGTGCAACAGGCTGAGATTAGCGCCGTGTGGGATAAAACCGTCCGTTATCAGGAAAATAGCAGTTGGCAAACCCCGTATGCGGTTAGTCCTGATTATGCTCAACTGACAGGAATAGAAATGATGCCCGGGGGACGCTGGTTTAATCAATTAGATAATCAGCAACAACGTAAAGTCATCGTGCTGGGTTATACCACTGCAAGCCAGCTATTCAATCAAGAGAGCGACGAGGATTTTTTGCAATCGCCCGTGTTAACCATCAATCCAGTCGGCAAAATCGTTAAAGTCGGTGATGAAGATTTTACCGTGATTGGTGTAATAAAATCCAACGCTTCACTGATAGAGCAAGGCCTACCAATTGATTATGCATTGTTTGTCCCTTTGAGCACTTGGCAACGTTTTCATCCCAACCAACCGATTGCCGCAATTAACGTCAAGCCCATTGCGCAAGCGGATCGTGAACAGTTAGCTCAAGTGATCAAACAAGTGTTAGCCAGAAAATATTCTGCCGATCCGAGTGATGAGCAGTTAATTCAAAGCCAAGATATGCTACTCAGACAAAAAAGTATGCAACGCTTTTTACTCGGTCTGCAAAGTTTTTTAGGTGTGATTGGTCTTGTTACTCTGAGTGTCGCGGGCATTGGCATCGCCAATGTGATGTATGCGACCGTCAAACGCGCTACACGAGATATTGGCGTGAGAATGGCGGTTGGCGCCACCAGCGCCAACATTCGTCTTCATTACTTAGTTCAATCCATACTAACCATGGGGATGGGCGGTATCGTCGGACTGAGTTTCACCTACGGCCTTATACGCTTAGTCCAACACCTGCCACTACAAGGTAACTTTCTTTATGAACAGTTGGGAAAACCCCAGCCAGAGCTGTCGTGGCCCATTCTATTTTTGGTGATGACGGCATTAGTCATCATCGGCGTCGTTGCGGCTTGGTTTCCCGCTAATCGCGCAGCAAACATCACTCCATTAGAGGCATTACAAAGTGAATGATCAATCTCCTCTCGTGCAACTCGCCAATATCTGTAAACATTACCGAAGTGGTGAAGAACAAGTCAAAGCGCTGGATAATGTCTCACTGAATATCGATAAAGGCGAATACCTTGCTATTCTTGGTCCATCAGGTTCAGGAAAATCAACCCTAATGAATGTTCTCGGCTGTTTAGATACACCAACCAGCGGTGACTATATACTGGAAGATAAACGGGTATCATCGTTAACCAATCACCAGTTAGCCAAGATAAGAAATCAAAAAATTGGTTTTGTTTTTCAAAGTTTTAATTTACTTGATTATGCGAATGCGATTGATAATGTCGCCCTGCCACTGGTGTATAGCGGCACAACGCTAAAAGAGAGGCGTCAGCGTGCCGAGCATTTATTAGACAGCGTTGGCCTCGGCGATCGTCGTTATCATAAGCCGAATCAGCTCTCTGGTGGTCAAAAGCAGCGAGTGGCCATTGCCCGTGCGTTGGTCAATGATCCACAAATCATTTTGGCCGATGAACCCACGGGGGCACTGGATTCCAAATCGGGTGCTGAGATCGAAACGCTATTCAATCAGCTTCATCAAGCAGGTCGAACATTAATTATTGTCACTCATGATGTGGCACTGGCGCAGCGCACTCGGCGGATCATTACTATTAAGGATGGTAAAGTGTTATCGGATAAGCCTGTTCATCAAAGCGAATGACGCTGAAACTCACTACTCTAGAGAGAAGATAAGAAGGCTGAGAAACGGCCTTCTTATCTTTCTGAATCAATCATCATTTGATGTTGGCTAAGGTCAATAAAATTGACTCCAACTGATCCCATGGCATCAATTGTGAATCAATGACTTCTAAACGAGATTCAAAGCCTTGTAGGGTTAACTCGTTAACCGATAACACCCCGTTATTGGCATTAAAGGCATAACAGCCTTTGGTCGTGTTCAAAACCCCTTTGACCCGTTCAGCGGTTAAGGCGCTAAGCATCGAAAACAGCTCATCAAAATCAAACTGATATTCTGCACCAAATAACCAGCCACAACTGTAGTAGCCTTGACCACGATTTTCTTTACGTAGAAATGCTTGTCCCGGGGCTAAAGCAAACTGTGGCTCTAATTGCGCATGATGATGGTGATGAGCTTCGATATGGCTTGATGCACTTTCCGCACTACGCTCCATATCAAGCATCGAGAGCGATAAATTGCCCTGACTGACTAACTGATAAGCCGCTTTCGCTGGTTGCTGTCTGGCGAACCAAGTCTGGAACATCTCAACATCTGTTGGCGTTGCTTGGTCAACTTTATTGGCAACAATCACATCAGCACTGGCTAATTGATCATTAAAGTTTTGATTCATCAAATATTTATCATTACTTAAATGACGAGGGTCAACCAGTGCAATGGTCGCTTTGAGGTCAACATAAGGCTGATATTGGGCAGAGGTTAAAGTGGCGATAACTTGCTTGGGGTGCCCTAAGCCTGTCGGTTCGATCAATAAACGATCGGGCTTCTGCCTTAACAGGGTATTAATCCCCACAGACATCGGTACACCCGCCGTACAGCACATACACCCACCCGGGACTTCTTTAATTAATGCCCCTTGTTCGGACATTATCGCGCCATCAATACCTATCTCACCAAACTCATTAACCAGCACCGCCCACTTTTCATCCGCCGGTTTATGCTTCAATAAGTTTAAAATCGTGGTCGTTTTACCAACGCCAAGAAAGCCAGTAATAATATTGGTCGGTACTTTTTTTGTCATCGTGGTACTCCTTTTCGCGGAGTATATACAAAAAACAAAGAGGTGTAGACTGAAACGAGCTGAGGAGAAGCGCCTAAACAGCGAAAGGCGCACTGTATGAGCGCGCCTTAATCCTCGGAACTCAATCGTGAGTTGTGCGAATCAGGAAGGCTATAGTTGCAACCTGATCATAATCGAGGCTATTTGAATTGTAGGTTGAATCCATCCAAATTGTAGGTAAGGCTTGCGTTTCCTCCTGTTGAAATACTCTGTTTGCCTTACGCCTTAACTATCGCTCATTTTCAGAAAAACACCATTTTTTTATCGTCTTTTTTTCGGTTGAAATATGACTTTGCGATCCTGTTCAAAAATCATCATTAATGGCGATACAATAGCTATTTTTCCAATTCAATATTTCATTTTTAAAACTACAGTTAAAGGATTGGCTAAGTATAATTTACATTTTGTTACCTCTATAAGGCTGTTGTGTACATGCTTGTCCGCGAGAAATTCTCTCATCGATTGTTCAATAAAATACCTAAAGACAGCTTTAGCCAATTTCTTGCCAACGATAAGCTTTCATTATCGATCCTATTTCTATCTATGATCGTCGGGATACTCGCCGGACTGATCGCAACGTATTTCGAACTTGCCGTCCATTTCGTCTCTGAGTCACGCACCGAATGGTTAGTGGGTTCGATTACTTCACTGGTTCCTCTTTGGCTAGCCGCTTTTTTGATCAGCGCTGGACTAGCCTTAATCGGCTACTACCTCGTTCATCGATTCGCTCCTGAAGCCGCAGGCTCTGGTATACCAGAAATTGAAGGAGCAATGGATAACATTCGTCCAGTTCGCTGGTGGCGCGTTTTACCGGTTAAATTTATCGGCGGTATGGGCGCACTTGGCTCAGGTATGGTTTTGGGAAGAGAAGGTCCAACCGTACAAATGGGCGGTGCCGTTGGTCGAATGGTATCTGATGTTTTTCGAGTAAAAAACGATGATACGCGACACTCTTTACTTGCCGCTGGCGCTGCCGGCGGTCTTGCCGCCGCGTTTAATGCGCCTCTTGCGGGTATTATGTTCGTATTGGAAGAAATGCGACCACAATTTCGCTACAGCTTTATTTCTGTACGAAGTGTGATTATTGCTGCCGTCTCGGCTAATATTGTTTACCGAACGATCAACGGCCAACACGCGGTGATTACTCTGCCCCAATATCAAGCCCCAGAATTGAGATCCCTACTGTTTTTCCTATTACTTGGCATATTATTCGGTGCTTTCGGCGTGCTCTTCAATAAACTGATCACCTTGAGTCAAGACCTCTTTGTTCGCATTCACCATAACCTCCGTCATCGTTACCTTCTTACTGGCTCACTACTTGGAGGATGCTTTGGTTTAACTCTGCTCTACATCCCTGAACTTACCGGTGGAGGTATTGGCTTAATCCCCTCAGTAGCGATGGGAGAGTATACGACCGGTATATTACTGTTATTGTTTTTAGGAAGGATTGTCACGACTCTACTCTGCTTCGGTTCTGGTGCTCCCGGTGGCATTTTTGCTCCCATGTTGGCATTAGGGACATTGTTTGGCTACGCCTTTGGTTTAATTGTTCAAAGCTGGTTTCCAGAGCTCAATATCGAACCAGGCATGTTTGCGATCGCCGGCATGGGAGCTCTGTTTGCTGCCACGGTTAGAGCACCGATCACTGGTATTTTATTGGTGATAGAAATGACTAATAATTACTATTTAATCTTACCATTAATCATTACCAGTCTCGGCGCGGTCATTTTTGCTCAGCTTTTAGGCGGCAAACCTATTTACAGCCAGCTGCTGCACAGAACCATCAAAAAAGAGAAACTGCGCCAACAGGAGTTACCCAATGGTCATTAGCTATAAATGTGATCATTTTGTGATAATCATCTAGTGATTGATTACCCATGTTAGACATAACTTGCTAGAATCGCCGCTGTTTTTATGGCTCGTTATGTGTCTCAATGGAGTGAACATTGCACTGGAAAAAATTACTGCATGTACAAAGCGTACCCGCTTCACAAGCAGCCTTGGCATTGGGCATTATTGGTTTAGGTCAAGCTTGGACACTCTACTCACCAACCTGGGGAGCTCTTTTCCATCCCTACTTTGCGCTGTTTGGTAGTTTATTATTACTGCCCGTTTTAGGTAAATATCTCACTAGTTATTCTTCATTTATTAATGATCTCCGTCATCCTCTACACGGCAGTTTAATGGCTCCAATGAGTATGGCACTATTAATTTTATGTGATTATTTAGCGGTTATTTCTCCAAGTATTGCTTATCCAATATGGGCTCTAGCCCTACTGTTGCACATGACCATGATGGTCCTGTTTTTTCGCTTTCAACTCCTGAATTTTAAAATCTCCAATATTGTTCCCAGTTGGTTTCTCTACCCAGTCGGTCTGATTAGCAGTTCTCTTGCTGGGACACAATTTGGCCATACTGTTTTTTCTGAAACGCTGGTCAGTGTCTGTGTTGCTATCTATTTTGTGATGTTACCAGTGGTACTCTATCGCTTAGTCTTTGAAGGCATGCTGCCCAGACGGGCACGTCCAACCTTAGCGATCATGGCTGCGCCGATTAACCTTACTCTCGCCACCTATCTGGTCAATTTTGCTACCCCGGATCCGATCCTCACTGGTGCTTTAGCGGGTATTGCCATCACCATGACGCTATTAATTTATCTTTGTTATTTCAGACTATTGCGTTTAGCCTTTCAACCTTCAATTGCTGCGCTTACTTTTCCTTCGGTGATCAGCGCTATCGCGATGCATCGTTTAACCGATTATTTTTCAGAATTTTACCCACACTGGTACTGGCTACATCTGTTTGGTTTATTTGAACTTCTTGTCGCTACAGGACTCGTCGCTTGGGTTGTTTGGGGGTACTGGAAAATGTATTGGCCATCCCCTCCCGTCATCGTAAAGTAAATCATCACCGACCACGTCGATACTCAATATGGGCAAATAAACCATCATCGTTAACCATTGATAATTTATCATGATCGCTTGCCATAGACAGAACCATAAACCGCTCCTAAACTTAGAATAATTCAACAAAATAGGTGGCACGATAATGAGACAAACCAAACAATTAGCTCACCTAGTACTGTTGTTATTAACATTGATAGTAACAGTACCAACGTTTGCTCAATCTAACTTTCCTACCCAGCCACTGACTATGTTGATTGGTTTTAATCAAGGTGGCAGTACGGATATTCAAGGGCAAGTCCTCGCGAAAGTTCTTTCCGAAAAACTCGGCCAACCCGTTAATATTCTTTACCATCCTGGTGCTGGAGGAGCTTCAGCGGCAGCCATGCTGGCAAACAGTCGCGATCAAGGCTACACCTTTCAATTTGGACTTTCTCTGCCTTATACCTTCGCACCGCTAGCAACTCCGGCTTCTTACCAGTTAACCAGTTTTCGATACGTGGCTGGTATTACTCTTGATCAAATTGCTTTAGTCACCGGTCCTAATACTCCATTTGCTACATGGAGCGAGTTTATTACTTATGCCAAAGCTAATCCCGGCTTAGTTTATGCGTCGCAAAACATTCAAGATCGATTCGTGATCAATCGAATCATGCGGCGTGAAGGCATTACATTACGTATTATGCCAACGACCGGAGGAGCGGGTATGGCTCCATTAATCCTTTCTGGGGATGCCGACCTTGCCTTTAGTGGCGGCACACATAGCGCTTATACTGACTCAGGACTAATGCGAGTCCTTGCCAGTTTGGCGGATGAAAGGCTTGCCCATTATCCACAAGTACCTAACTTAAGAGAACTCGGTTACGACGTAAGTATGCATGCGATCCGTGTGATTACCGTTCCAGCTAATACTCCTGACTATCAAGTCGATATTTTAGCCAAAGCGCTTCAATCAGTGACTCAAGACGCACGATTTAAAAAAGTCACAGAAGAGACAATAAAAATGCCCGTTATATTTATGAATGAATCCGCATTAATTGAATTATTCAACGCCCAAGTAAAAGAGTACAAACAATTAATTGCAGAGTCTCAATGAATAGTGCAATAGTTAGAATTATAAAATAATAAAATTTTCGGAGAGACACATTAATGCCTTCAAGCTCAGAAATAGGAAAAAAAAGCAAAAAAAATAGGTGGGAACTCAAATTCACTACCCGAATTACTTTGCTATTTGGTTTTCTAAGCTTGTTTACCCTTCTTATTTCCATGTTTTATTCAATACGTACTGCAGAAATCAGTTTGCATTCAGAAATTGAAAATAGTTTAGCGCAGCGACAAAGAACCGTACAAAGTTTAATAGAAAATCGTCTAGATTTATTAGAGGTTTATTTACACACGACTGCATCTAATCAAGTGTTCACTTCATTAACTGGTGAGAACTTTGAGTTTAATAACATTGCTGAAGATATGATCTATATGTTTCAAGATTCAGCATTAGGAGCAAACCTTGATATTTTCTTTTTAACCGATTCCTCGGGCAAGGTTTTAATGGATGCAGGACTCCCTTTATACAATATTGAACCAATGTTAAATTCACTACGCTCTCCTCTACATTACACAAGTGAATGGGCATTAGTGCATAGTCCAAATTTAACCGCCTTACTGAAAGCGACTCCAATTTTTGACCCTGCAAGCATTCAATTACGAGGCTATATGTTTATTGGTTTGGCGATTGGTCAAAACCGAAGTTTTATTCAGACTCTCGCTGAACGGGCCGATTTAGATGCTCTTTCTATTCATTATCAGCAAGCAAGACTGATTCAACATAGTCCAAGTATCGCGCTTCCTGCACATTCTAGTGAAGAAACAACTTCATCACAGATGCGTGCTTATGAAAATCTATATCTATTAAATGCAACCCTGAACATTAACAATAAAGCATATCCCTTAAACTTAAAAATGGGTATCGATAAGCAGAGATTTACTTCTGTTTCTGAACATTATTGGCAAACATTCTTTTTATTATCTGGTGTTTTTTTACTGCTGCTGATTCTTGCCGCTTGGCTTTTACATCTAAGTCATAGCCGAGCGATAAGCCAATTGACCGACTATATTCAAGGTATTCAAAAAGGACTAAGAGTATCATTTTCTCCTACTGGAATATATGAATACAATCAAGTGGGAGATGCGATGCAGCATATGGTGGAAAATCTAAAAATTGCCGCCACGGTATTTGAGTCAGCCGAAGGTATGGTTGTGACCGATGAAAAAAAACACATTCTTAGAGTGAACCAAGCATTTACTGATATTACCGGTTACCAACCAAAAGATGTACTAGGCCATCATATAAAAGTCATTCGCTCGGGTCGTCATAATCAAAGATTTTACGATGAACTTGAATTGCAATTAAAAACGCAAGGTTCATGGCAAGGTGAAATCTTTAATAAACGTAAAAATGGAGAAGAGTATCTACAGTGGACAATGATCACTGCCGTCATCAGTGATCATGAAGATGAAATAATTAATTATGTGATCACGTTAATTGATATCACTCAACGTAAAGCCGCAGAAAGCAAAATAAAACAGCTCGCCTTCTATGACCAATTAACTGGATTACCTAACCGTCAATTATTAATGGAGCGCTTAGAATCAGCTCGACTAAATAGCCAAAGAAATGGCCAGTACGGTGCAATTTTATATTTAGACTTGGATGATTTTAAAACTTTAAATGATACTCGAGGCCATGATACTGGCGATAAATTTTTAACCTTAGTCAGTCAACGATTACTTGATTGTGTACGTAGAACGGACACCGTTGCTCGAATCGGTGGCGATGAGTTTGTGATTATTCTTGAACAACTGGATTCGGATTTAGACATCGCCTCTAAACGTGCTGATTTATTGTGCAGAAAGATTCTTGATACATTATCCAAGCCTTATTACATTGATAATGTTGAACATTTTAGTACATTAAGTATCGGCGTTACCCTTTTCCTCGGTGAGACCAAAGGGATTGATGAATTACTTAAGCATGCCGACTTAGCCATGTACCAGGCTAAAGGAGCGGGTCGCAATACACATCGATTCTTTAATCCAGAAATGCAAGCCAAAGTGTTAGAGCATGCAGCCATGGCTAATGATATTCGCCACGCCTTAACTCGTAATGAATTCACTTTATACTATCAACCACAAGTCACCCATGATGGTCAACTTACTGGCGCTGAAGCCCTTATTCGTTGGCAACATCCTAAACAGGGGACAATTTCACCAATAGAGTTTATTCCTATTGCTGAAGAAACCGGGTTAATTCTTCCTTTAGGCGAGTGGGTATTAGATCAAGCTTGCCAAGTCCTTGCTGTATGGCAAAACTCACCACTCACTGACTCGCTGGTTCTCGCCATTAATATCAGTGCCAAGCAATTCCATCAAACTGGTTTTGTTCAGCAAGTTCTAGAAGCGTTGCAACGTTATAGAGCGAATCCTGCTCGTCTTAAGCTGGAACTCACAGAAAGTATGCTTCATGAAGATCTTGAAGATACCATCACAAAAATGTCGCAACTAAAAAAATATGGGGTGAGTTTTTCTCTCGATGATTTCGGAACGGGTTACTCATCACTCAACTACTTAAAACGATTACCTTTAGATCAACTCAAAATTGATAAATCTTTTGTGCGTGATTTACTCACCAATAGTCATGATGCGGATATTGCTCGTACGATTGTCTCATTGGCGAAAAGCATGAACTTAGCGGTGATTGCTGAAGGCGTCGAAACACAAGAACAAAGACTGGCTCTCGCTAGCTACGGTTGTTTGGATTTCCAAGGCTATTTATTTTCTCGTCCTGTCCCTCTCGAAGCCTTCCCATTTAATTATCCTGATGGTATTCCGACAACAGCCAAAACAAATTAACGCAACTCTGTGGTTAATATTATCAGAAACCGGCTTTGATAGATTTGGATACTGGGTAGACAGACGTCAAAGATAAACTGGAGGCTTTCTTGCAAATGGTAAACGGTTATGAGATGAAAAACATTTATTAAACATAAAGACAAAAAAACAGCGCATCTAAGCGCTTTATTTGATAACTTCTGACGGATTTTAGTAAGCTTGGAGCGTGCGGCGGGAATCGAACCCGCATCATCAGCTTGGAAGGCTGAGGTAATAGCCATTATACGACGCACGCTTTGTTTGGTCTGGCTTGCTTACGGGGTGTATATTGCCACAGTTATAAGAAAAGAAAAGCCTTTTTTAAGAATTTCAGTTTGTTTGCTTGTAAAATAAACAAATCAATATCAATGGGTTAAGTTTTAATCTTGTCAGGTCAAATGAGAGGCATTTTTTCTCCCGAAATGTCAATTTTGTTCGCCTAATCAGCCCTATTCCATCATCCACAGAAATAGTTCATGCTTCTACTAAACCACTATCAATTATTTTCTTCAATCGAATGTGAAAAGTGATTCCAATCACACCGATATTGGTTATAATCCGCGCGCTTTGTGATTTGTGTTGATAATTGCAAACTAATTTTTAACTAATGCCGTTGGCATTTTCCTGAACTGACCTTTGAGTATCCCAACTAATGAGCAAGATTGATAAAGCGCTACGTATTCTTCTAGCTGGTTTTTGTATCAACCTTTGTCTTGGCATCCTATATGCTTGGAGCGTATTTAATAAAGCGCTCGTCAATGATTTTGGCTGGAGTGCAGCCGATGCTTCGTCCCCTTATGCACTTGCCACTATCGCTTTCTCGGTTTCATTGCTGATCGCTGGTGTCTTACAAGATAAGATGGGACCCCGTAATATTCTTATTCTTGGTACCTCGTTAACCGGATTAGGCATGATTGCCTCCGGATTTGTTTCATCGGTTGCTATGCTCAATATCACTTTTGGGATCATCACTGGTGCCGGCATTGGCTTTGGTTATGCTTGTCTATCACCATCGGCCATGAAGTGGTTTCATCCTTCAAAGAAAGGGATGGTTAATGGATTAATTGCTGCTGGATTTGGCTTAGCCGCTATTTATCTTGCTCCTTTAACCTCAGCACTGATCACTCATTATGGTATTCAAACTAGCTTTATTTTACTGGGTATTGGTGTACTGGTCATTGCAGTACCGTTAGCATGCACCATCAATAATCCGCCAAGTGATTACGTGCCCGCTGAACCAACATTAAAAGCTGGTCAGCAAGCGAAAAAAGTTTCTATCAATAATGATATGACATGGCGAGCCATGCTAAGAACTCCACAGTTTTACGCCTTATGGGTCATGTATGCCTTAGCCGCATCGGTCGGCTTAATGATTATTGGTAATATAACCAATATCGCCAGCGTACAAGCAAGCTTACCTAATGCTGTTTATCTTGCCTCTATTTTAGCGATTTTCAACTCAGGTGGGCGCATTGCTGCAGGTGTATTGTCCGACAAAATCGGCGGCGTAAAAACTCTACTGATCGCCTTTTTACTGCAAGGAGCCAATATGATGTTGTTTGCTCAATTTGACTCTGAATGGACACTGATCATCGGTACTGCCATCGCCGCTGTCGGTTACGGTACGTTACTTGCTGTCTTCCCATCGATCACTGCTGAATTTTATGGCTTGAAAAATTACGGCACCAACTATGGCGTTCTTTATACCTCATGGGGTATTGGTGGCGCAATTGGCGCAGCCGTGGTCGGCTACTCGATGACCTATGGTGGCGGTTATCAGCTGGCTTACAGTATCTCAGCCGCGATGATGGCACTGTGTATTTTGCTGGCTTTAGTAACCAAACCCATTACTCGCCCAGAAGTATTAGAGTTGAAAACCGCTTAATCTTGCGGATCAACATTTTCCCCTAAAAAAATGCGCTGCTCTAAAAAGGCAGCGCGTTTTTATATACTTGGACACTCTAAAACCAAGGTTTACGACTCAGAATATAGGTCTGCTCGAACTCTTCATCGGACCTCGTCACATAAATAAGAAACTCAACAAAAGCGATAATCCCAATGATCGCTGAAGGGATACCAAGTAACAAAAAGCCTAACAGAAAGGCAAACAACATGATCAACCCCTGTTTGATATACCCTAAGTAAAACTTATGTACCCCTAGCGAGCCGAAGAAAAACGCCAGTAAAGCGGCCACAATTTTCTTCGATGATTTACTACTCGGTAATGGATAAATCGCTGTGGCTTGACCATCCTGAACAAAAAAATCAACAGTAAGACCAATTTTTGGTCCTTGTTCGCCTTTCCACTCGTATATTGTCAGTGGATATCGATTACCGTCCTCACCGGAAATAAGCCCAGTGTGGTCGAACTGATTGAAATCAATAACAGTGCCTTTCATTTTTACTTATACCTCAGATAATGAATGTTGCCATCTCTGCACATTCCCAAAACAGGGTATATACTAACCATGAATAGCCAGTAACTCCCAACTCACGTAAACAACCGGAGGTGTGAGATGAACATTAGAGATAACATTGATGCTTTAGAGCAACAAATTTATGTTGCGTGTTCAGAAGGTGATTTCCAAACGGTCAACCACCTTGAAAAACAGTTAGAGCAACTTCGAGGGAAAATGGAGCATCCTTTCGATGAAGACCCTTATGCACTCGAAGGAAGAACGTTTATTGACGATGATTGGCGATAAATAACGCAAGGGAGTCATTGGCTCCCTTGCTATATCACACTAAAAAAAGCGGATTCGACTGCGTCCACTTTCGTTATCCAGTTGATCATCAACGACTGATGTATCGACACCTTTTTTGCTTGTCTTATTCTTAATCTTATTTTTTGCTTTCTTTTGGTCAGTTTGACGGTTTGAGCTCTGAGTGAGCTTAGATTGCGTATTTTTAGCTTTAGGTGCCGAAGGCGTGGCTTTTTTCTTAGTTGGCGCTTTTTCTGCACTTAATGGACGTTCAATCGTTTCCGTCACTGGCGCATCACAGATCACCAGATAATATTCTTGATTGAACTCAATCAAATCACCATCGTACAATTTACGACGTTTGCGCGCTTCTAGTTCGCCATTCACCGCAACGTAGCCTTCAGCGATGACATGCTTCGCTTCTCCACCACCGCTCACTGCATTCGCTAATTTGAGTACTTTGTATAATTCAATCGGCTGATTATCGACTTCTACGCCAATCGCTTCAATTTCTACTTCTTGCTGGTCGTCAACACTCTGACTCATGATCATTTCTCATTCAATATTTCGCGCTAGTGTATACCGAATACACTCACAGACAAGACCAGAAACAGGGCTTGTCATACCTATCTTAGCCAACAAGACTGTCGATTAGGCGGTATCATGACTTATTTTAGGGTTTCATCGCCATTTCTTTAGCAATTAAACGTAATAAAAAGGTTTCTCTTTCAATGCTCATGCCTTTTTTATCACTGCTGGCAATTGTCTGCTCATTATGAGCAATCGCTTGATGGATATTCACCCACATCGGCCGCATGCCATTTTTTATTTCATAATCTTCAAAACGAGTATCACCTAACTGACGATCAGCTTTACAAGTATAACAGTAGGAGATCATATGCATCACATCCGCATCATCTCGATACCAAGGACGAAATTCTTCATAAATACCATAAGGTTGAATATGGTGAATATTGTTAGCACCCGTCTCCTCTTCGAGCTCACGGACTAAGCCTTGAATAATATCTTCATGCTCATCAATGCCCCCACCAGGTAAGGTGTAATCATGATAACGCTCAGTATAGAGCAGCAAAATATCATCGCCATCGGTAACGATCGCTCGTGCAGCTTGGCGTTGGACAATAGTGTGTTGACTGAGTTCCGTCACCTCGGGATGCGTCGCGGTGTGTAAATGTTTCATAAACTACCTTATTATTTCTTAATGACCGATTTTATCATGATCCTTAACGCGGCGTGAGACTCGCTCTGTGTTTTTCTGAATAGATAGAAACGACAACGATTATCATTGCCGAATGATTCATTTACCGCTAAGGTAATAGAGAAAATGATTCCCTACTTTGATGAATAAATATGGCAACTCAAGAAAAACAACGTGACTTCTATCGGGTTACAGTCACCGAGACCAAGCGTCTTTCTCCGAACATTCAACGTATTACGCTACAAGGCGACACGATTGCCCATTTTGGTGAACAAAGTGTTGGCGGCTACTTTAAATTGGTTTTTACCCCACAAGGTGATCCTGATCTCTCGAGTTTAACCCCAACCGAGCGACCGATTTTACGCACTTATACGATTCGTGAATTCAACCCTCATAGCAATCAAATGACGGTCGATTTCGTCCGACATATTACCGAGGATCTATCCTGTGGCTTTGCCGCTCGCTGGGCAGAAAACGCAAAAGTGGGAGATGAAGTATTCATCGCCGGACCAGGTAAAAGCCAGGGCCCGAATTGGGCAGCCGACTGGGTCTGTCTAGCTGCTGATATGACAGCACTTCCTGCTCTAGCAACAACACTAACGAGCTTAGACCCAAAAACTCAAGGCTATGCCGTAATTGAAATTTCTCATCCTGACGATCAACAACCTTTAGTTGCTCCACCAGGAGTCAAAATCATCTGGGCTCATACTGTTCAGGGGGAAACACTAACTCAGACAGTAAAAGCTCAACCTTGGTTGGCGGGACTTTGCACCGTTTGGTGTGCTTGTGAATTTGAATCAATGCGTGAACTTCGTCAATATTTTCGCAATGACAAGCAAGTGGAACGCGATCATATATACATCAGCAGCTATTGGAAAAATGGCGTGACGGAAGATGGACATAAAGTGCTAAAACGAGAAGACGCAGAAGCCAATAGTTGAGGCTAACTGACTTCTGCCTATCATTGGTTTAGGCTTAATTAAAACGCGGCTTGATACTCTACTTATATCCCGTCGCGTTTTATCATTTTTAATCGTCGTAGCATGGTTCCTGCATCGTCAACAAAGATTCAATCACAATGGCATCGTGACGCCAATAACTTATCTCCGTATCGATTAATCTACCTTGTGCATCATACCTCACTCGCTCAATAACCATCGCTGGCGTTCCTTGCGTTGTACGCAACGCTTGTGCCATCTCCCCCAACAGAGATCGACTGGTAATACGATAGCGTATCGTTGCACACTCGGTAAAAAAGTGTTGCTGATAAAGCAAGGTCAGTGATTGGCTTAACTCTAAAGTCAGTAAATTCGGAAAACGCTCTGGGCTTAGATAATTGGTCACAAAAGCAACAGGCCTCTGCTCTAAGCAACGGACACGCTCAAGATGATACACTTCTGAAAAAGGCTTGAGCTGCAATAAACGACTGGCCTGCGGATTGGCTAAACTACTTTTAGCCGTGAGCAATTGAACCGTTGGAACACGTTGCTGAGTTTTTGCCAATTGTTCAAACGTTAGATTTTGCGTTGGGTCATAACGCAGTGGCGAAGGAGAAATAAACCAACCACGGCGATCTTCTCGATAAATCCGCCCCTCGGCTTCAAGTAAAGAGAGTGCCTCACGCAACGTTACCCTTGTGGTTGAGAATGATTCAGCCAGCTTACGTTCCGAAGGCAGTTTTTGTCTGGCGGATAACTGACCAGAGCTTATCTGTTCGATGATAATGTCTTTAATCGCTAAATACTGCACGATAGTCCTTGATTGAAATGATAGTGCTGATATGCATATCGACCGCGCTAAATGTAGAGTCTAACCATACCTGACATGTCGATAGTAGCGCAAAAATGTAAAACTATGGGCATATAGATTGTATTTTCTCTCCATTCGGTTTATGTTCTATAACACAATAGGTGCCAAGCGGTACCATTAAATCAGTTTCTATGCCGCCCTGATACGTTCAGGGCGGTATTTCTTTTTGGAGAAAATAAAATGCCAAACAATAATAACGCGATTATCGTGTCCACTCTGGATATGGATCGAATTAGCGCACTGATGGACAAACTACCTAAGTTGTCTAAAGAATTAGAACGTCTAGAAAATGAACTCGACAGAGCCACTGTTTTAAACCCGGAAGAGATCCCTGCGGATGTCGTCACTATGAACTCTACCGTAAAATTTAAGTTTCAAGGCAGCGACGATGTGATGCAAAAAACCTTGGTGTACCCTCATGATGTGAAGGGTAATGATGATATTTCTATCTTCGCTCCCGTTGGTAGCGCACTACTTGGACTTTCTAAAGGCCAACAACTGACTTGGCCAATGCCAAATGGCGTTGAGCGGACCATCGAAATCATCGATATTATCGATCAACCTGAGCGCAACGGCGAATATAACCGCTAAACGCTTTGACCTGATGCAAAGGCTAACTTTGCATCAGGTTTTACCTACCCCAATTAAGCCAGCAAAATCGTTTTTAATTCGTGTAATGAAGCCACTTCATAGTGCGCGTCGATACCACTTGGTTTTGGATGTTGATGAGTATTCAACCAGCATGTCTCAAGTCCAAAGTTCAATCCACCTAAAATATCAGAGTGTGGATTATCCCCCACCATTAATACTTTTTCCTTAGCTGGGTGGCCCATCATTTCCATGGCATAGGCAAAAATGCCCGCATCCGGTTTAGCAATACCAATCTGTTCTGAAATCACGATATGCTCGAAATAGTGCTTCATGCCGGTTTTGGTTAATCGAACATCTTGTAGCTCGGTAAATCCATTCGTGATGATGCCAAGCTTTGCTTTACCACGTAATGCCTCCAATAATTCTCGGGCCCCTGGTAACAAAGTACAGATGTCCGCCATCGCGGTCAAAAATGCGCTATTTAATTCAGCCGGCGTGGTATCCAATTTTGTTGCCCAGAGTTCGAATCGCGTGTGCTTTAGCTGTTCTGCCGTAATATCACCATTTTGGTAGTCCACCCATAAAGGCTTATTAACCTCTTGATATTCCATAAAATCTTGCTCAGTGAAATCCACGCCTTTACGGGAGAACATCAACTGCATTCCTTTAAAAGAATCAAAATGGAATAAGGTTTCATCCGCATCAAACAAAATCCAATCGTACTTCATCATTTACTCCTCAAATTTGCTGAGCAAGTGTAGATTGTTTTTAATAAGATGTTAATCTCATATTAGATCCGTTAACTGATTAAGGAGCAGAGTGATGAAAAAGATTGCTGTGATATTAAGTGGATGCGGGGTTTTCGATGGCGCTGAAATTCATGAGTCGGTACTTGCCCTTTATGCGATTGAAAAACAAGGTGCGCAATGGGCCTGTTTTGCACCGAATGTTGAGCAAACGCAAGTAGTTAACCATCTCACTGGTGAGATCATGTCTGAAACTCGGAACGTACTGGTTGAATCAGCAAGATTGACTCGTGGTAAAGTACAAGATATTGCGGAGCTCAATGTTCAAGATTTTGATGCATTACTGCTCCCAGGTGGATTCGGCGTCGCCAAAAACCTCAGCGATTTTGCAACCAAAGGAGCCAACTGCACGCTCAATGAGCAAGTCGCTAAGGTCTGCCATGCCTTTGCTCAAAGTGGTAAACCCGCCGGTTATTTATGCATCTCTCCTGCACTCATCCCGCTTATTTATCCAACCGGAGTAGAAGGCACCATTGGCCATGACCAACAAACGGCCAATGCATTTAATCAAATGGGCGGAGAACACGTGAATTGTCCCGTTGATGATTATGTTTACGATCAACGTCATAACGTTCTCTCGACTCCAGCTTATATGCTGGCCGAAAATCTATCACAAGCAGCACTCGGCATTGATCGATTAATTAAACGTTTAATTCAGTTGGCCTAAAGCGAGTCACTTTTATTCGAGACTAATAACATTAAATTACTATGCTTGATATACCGCTGAAGATATCCCTTTTCGGCGGTATTTTTTATTGCTGATTTGACTGTATATCGAAACTACTCTGATTTTTAGCAATATGCAGCGCCAGTGACAAATTTGTCTGGTGTAAATGCTCACCACCGTAGATTGATAGTTGGTGAGAGCGAGGATATCTCTCACTATCATTTGGTATACGGACGTAGACAAACCTACAGCAGCTCCCCCCCTTTCTACTTGAAGCTGCAGCGGTGTTGGCTACGTTCGTTCACCTCAATCACATAGTCTGCCTATGCTCATGGGGACTCACTCACTTGCTGCCTTCCTGCAACTCCAAGTGGTTTGGGTATATAAATAGTAAGCAATAATTTGAGCTATTATATTTATTACACATTAATTAGACTCTCTGAGCCTACGGATCAACAACACATAAT
>NZ_WXWI01000053.1:0-37545 GCF_009904895.1 Vibrio sp. V31_P5A7T61 | reverse complement strand
CCTTTTTCATCATTGGAGACATTAAAATAGATATCGAGAGGACGGATATAGATATCTAATTGTGACTTGCCGGTATCAACGCCGACATTAATGTTTTGCAGTGTATTTGTATTCATAATAAGCTAACTCTTGCTTGCTAAATGCGGGTTCGAGACCCAGAAGACTATTCGAGTGTGGTGCTTGGAGTTCTATCTGACGTTCGCTCTTGTTATCGGTCTCTCGATAGAGGAGCCACACTTCAATCGAACTATCAGATAGAGAACTTTAGTTGCAGCTAAAGTCTGGGTCTCACTTTACCCTGATTCGTTAGTTATTATCCATACAAGACTTCAACTAAGCCAGCACCATCTTTGGCTTGGCACACATAAATTGACGCGGTTAAGCCTGTCGCTGCTTGATATTTTGCTTCAACCGTTGCTTTTACTGCATCGACCAGCGCTGGCGGAACGAGAGCAACAATACATCCCCCAAAACCACCACCCGTCATACGTACGCCCCCTTGAACACCAATCACGTCTTTGACCATCTCAACTAAGGTATCTATTTCCTGTACGGTGATTTTGAAATCATCTCGCATCGATGCGTGTGATTCCGCCATCAACTCGCCCATCCGCTTCATGTCGTGCGCCCGAAGAGCCTGAGCAGCAGCCACCGTACGATCGTTTTCCGTGATGACATGACGAGCACGTTTTGCGATCATTTCATCCAGTTCAGCGACTTTCTCGTTAAACTGCTCAATCGTCACATCACGCAATGCTGCCACACCAAAGATTCGGGCCGCCTCTTCACATTGCTGACGACGAGTGTTGTATTCGCTATCAACCAAACCGCGTTTTTTATTTGAGTTAATGATCACAACCGCCATATCTTCTGGCATCGATACCGCTTCAGTGTCTAGGCTACGACAATCTAATAGCATGGCATGATTTTCACGTCCTTCAGCCGAAATCATTTGATCCATGATGCCACAATTACAACCGACAAATTCGTTCTCTGCTTGCTGGCCGTTTAACGCAATGTCTGCTTGACTAATTTCGAGATTGAACAGCACCTTAAACGTTTGACCAATAACCACCTCCAATGCTGCAGATGAACTCAAGCCGGCACCTTGAGGTACGTTGCCACTCACTGAAATGTCTGCGCCAGTAAACTGGTATCCGCGAGCCAAAAGACACTTCACCACCCCACGAATGTAGTTGGCCCACATTTTGTCTTGTTGGAAGAGAATGTCTTCAGTGATATCAAACTCATCAATCTCGTTACCGTAATCCACTGATACCACGCGCACGAGGTTATCCGTACGCTTTGCTGCCGCCACCATCGTTTGATAATTAATGGCACATGGCAGGACAAAACCATCATTGTAATCGGTATGTTCACCAATTAAATTCACACGACCAGGTGCTTGGACAATATGGTTAGGTGAGTAACCAAACACTTGCGCAAAAGACGTTTTCACATTTTGAATTAGATCAGACATAGTAAATTCTCAAACGGTTTAATTGTCTAATCGCAGCTCGAATCTCAAGCCACGATTATCACATCCCTTAAATAGGTAGAGCTGCAACAAGGCGACAAACGAATTCACTCCGAAAGCATAGATTATTCATATACAGTTGATTTATTCATTCGTCAGGCAACCTACAGCTTCAACAATGATCGAAATTATTGTTCTTTATAGTGCACATCACTGACATCGCGTAGACGTTGCGCGGCTTGCTCAGCGGTTAAATCACGCTGGCTTTCTGCTAGCATTTCGTAACCCACCATAAATTTACGAATGGTGGCACTGCGCAACAATGGAGGATAAAACAGCGCATGCAATTGCCAATGTTCGATGTTGGTTCCCGGTTCAAAAAACGGCGCGTAGTGCCAACCCATTGAATAAGGGAAAGAGCATTGGAAAAGATTATCGTAACGACTGGTGAGTTTTTTGATGGCAACAGCAAGATCATCACGTTGTTCACCGCTGAGTTCACTCATACGACGAATATGCGCTTTCGGTAGTAACATCGTTTCGAATGGCCATGCTGCCCAATAAGGCACTACCGCAAGCCAGTGTTCCGTTTCAACGACGGTTCGTGAACCATCTGCTCGTTCAGCCAATGCGTAGTCGACTAACAAGTTAGTACCATGTTCTTGGTAGTACGCCTTGAGATTATGCTCTTTACGCTCGATTTCATTGGGTAAAAAACTGTTCGCCCAAATTTGACCATGTGGGTGCGGCTGAGAGCAGCCCATTGTCTCGCCTTTATTTTCAAACACTTGAACCCATACGTACTCTTTACCCAAGGTTTCGATTTGCTCGTTCCATGTATCAATTACGTTGCGAATTTTATTAACGGGTAGCTCTGGCAGCGTTTTGCTATGGTCAGGAGAGAAGCAAATCACTCGACTTAAACCACGGACGCCTTGCGTTTTGAACAGTGGATTGTCCGACTCTGGCGCATCTGGAGAATCCACCATCAATGCAGCAAAGTCGTTACTGAATACGTATGTGTCCTTGTAATCTGGATTGATATCGCCCGAGATACGCTCGTTAGTCGGACAAAGAAAACATTTGTCATCATAATTTGGCAACTCATCAAGCGCTGGCTTTTCGTCAGCGCCACTCCAAGGACGTTTTGCACGATGGGGGGAAACCAAAATCCATTGCCCCGTCAGCGGGTTGTAACGGCGATGAGGATGATCCACAGGATTAAATTTGATATTTGACATCTGACTTACTCAACTTTTAAAGATTCTTCAAATTGAGCTTCCCAACAGCGTGAGAAGCACAGTAAACAGCAATGTGTTCAATTATGCTAAGAATAGCCATTCGGATTTTTAACTTGCCAGTGCCACGTATCCGCCGTCATTTCAGCTACGTTACGCGTCGCTCTCCAGCCCAATTCACGCGCTGCTTTCTCTGTACTCGCCCAGCACTGAGCAATATCACCCGGACGACGTGGGCATGTTTGATAAGGGATTGGTTTGCCGCAAGCCTCACTGAAAGCGTCAACCATCTCAAGTACGCTAGAACCTTTACCCGTACCTAAGTTGTAAATGTGCAACCCCGATTTCTCTCCCACAGACTGAAGTGCCGCAAGATGTCCATCGGCCAAATCCATCACATGAATGTAGTCACGCACACCTGTACCGTCTGGTGTTGGGTAATCGTTACCAAATAGAGAGAGTTTTTCTCTTCGACCTACCGCGACTTGTGCAATAAACGGCATCAAATTATTGGGAATACCTTGCGGATCCTCCCCCATCAGGCCCGATGGATGTGCGCCGACCGGATTGAAGTAACGCAGTAAGGTAATGCTCCAGTCGTTTTCAGCGTGGAGCAGATCACTTAGGCACTGCTCCACCATATATTTGCTACGACCATATGGATTCGTTGTAGATCCTGTTGGAGAATCTTCGGTGATAGGTACAATGTCTGGGTCACCATACACTGTCGCCGACGAACTGAAGACGAGACTTTTCACTCCGGCTTTACGCATACTACGCGTCAAGACCAATGAACCATTGACGTTATTATCATAATACTCAAGTGGTTTTGCCACCGATTCACCAACTGCTTTGAGGCCCGCAAAGTGAATCACAGCTTGAATATCATGCTGCGTGAAGACTGAATCTAAAAATGCCTCATCACGTACATCACCATGATAAAAGATTGGTTTCTTTCCTGTTAACGCATCAATTCGGTTTAACACTTCCACTTTTGCATTACATAGATTATCGATGATAATCGGTTCAAGGCCCGCCTCAATCATCTGAACACAAGTATGGCTGCCAATGTAGCCCATCCCACCAGTAATCAAAACACTCATAAACCCTCTTACTCTTCAACGTTGCCTCAATGACATTCAGTCTATCAGTAGAGAGATCTATTTTTCTGTGATAAAAACCTCAAAGTGGTAACGTTTACACAAGATCATTCAAATGAAATAAAATAAACATTTAAATCTTCAATTTTAAAGACCAAAAATAGTGGTAACGATAACAATAAAAAGCCAAAAACCAAGATAGGGAGGCAAAAAAAAGCCCGATATGCAATCGGGCTTTCCAGCAAAACAGCACCACCTTTAGAAACCTAACGGTAATCCAAGTGTGAAGAAACCAATCAGTAATACTGTCCAAGAAACTAAGAAGGCAACAGAATAAGGGATCATCATCGCAATCACATCACCAAACGATAGCTCCGGTTTGTACTTACGCATAAAGGCTAAAATAACCCCAGCATAACTCATCATCGGCGTAATGATATTGGTTGATGAATCCGCAACACGATAAGCCGCAGCCACTAAATCTGGCGTCATATTCGGGTTTACTTGATACAGCATAGGGATAAAAATAGGGCCTAATAGCATCCATTTCGAAGTTAGACCACCCACAAAGAGGTTAATTACCGCCGTGGTCAGCAAGAAACCAACAATCAATAAGATCGGGAATTTTTGCAATCCAAGAGATTGTAAGAAGGTCGCACCCAGATAGGTAATATAAGTGCCAAGACCGGAATAGCTAAGTAAAGCCAAGAAGTTATAGCAGAAAAAGGTCAAGACTAAGATATAGCCCATGGTGTTCATCTGCTTAACCATCGCTTGTACAACGTCTTGCACTTTCTTGAATTTACCGCTCGCGACACCAAAAAACACACCAATAATGGTGAAAACTAAGGCAATCAATAAAATGACATTATTCAGGTACGGCGTCACTTCACGGCCAGAGGTATCAGTATAGGTTGCTAATGGGCCAACAATCAGTCCCCACACCATTAATAGCGCAAGAATTAAACCCACTCCTGCAGCGCGTAATCCCTTTTGCTCTTTCTTAGTGACTTTAAAGTCGTCTAAATTCAAGTCTTCGGGAAGCTGATAACTCATCTTTTCTAAGCGTGGAGTAACGAAACGTTTCGTCACCCAAGCACCAACAATGGCAAGCAAAATGGTGGAAACAAAAATAAAATAATAATGCATTGTTGCAGGATTAAGCGCCTCTCCCGCCGCATTCACAAACGGCACACCTTGCGCCTCAGCAAAGACTCGGGCATTAACGCCGATGATCACGTCTGAAGGCGTAGCTGGGATCAAGTTGGCACTAAAGCCGGCAGAAACACCCGCAAATGCCGCGCTCATACCGATTAGTGGGTTTTTACCTAAACCAGCGTAAAGCATACCAGCTAAAGGAATTAAGACTAAATAACCAGCATCACTGGCGATCGAACTCATGATCCCTAAAAAGACCAGTAGCAAAGGTAACCAACGATCACTGATTTTAGTGCCAACTCGTTTGATCACGGTGCTCAATAAACCGGAATGCTCGGCAATGCCGACACCAATCATGACGATCAGAATGACACCCAATACACCGCCACCAAAGGCTAGCCAGTTTTGCAATAACGCATTATCAAATACCCAACGCACGTGCTCGGTTGCCAGCATGTTTTTAATGCTGTGCGTGGTGCTCGCGCCATCCGCCCCCGTGGTTACAAACTGCACACCGTTCATCACCCCAGTGAGGAGTAAGCAGACAGCAAATAGCACCATAAATATCACAATAGGGTCTGGGATTTTCTGTCCCGCAAGGGCAATAAAACGCAGTACACCACGGCCTTGCGTTGATTCCTTATCCGCGATTTCACTCATTGATTTCTCTATCCTTATGTCATCCATTAATCATTGCCATGCTCAAACTACTTAGCGAAACACTCTATATCGACATCAATCATCACTATAAATGAGGAAAAATAGCCATGTTTTACGCTACCATCACAGTAAGTAGAAAGAGAGTAAGCTGAGTTATTGCAATGAGCTGAGTGGCTATCTCAATAGACAAATGGTGGCTATTGTCCATCAGCTCAGCATATATCACCAAGTCAATTGCATTCAGCTTGGTAATGCTGCCGCAGAGTAAATCAAAAGTTAATGGGACATTTCAAGTATTATCGACCAATAAAGGGTAGAAAAGCTTAAAAATTAGCACTGATATCATTATTTGTTGAAGAATCAGATAAAAAGAAAGGAGAAAGAGTCAGTATCGGGCTTAACTTTTGTACCGAATGATCCTCTTCAATAGTGGCTCGATTAACGTTGAATCGTCTAGTTAACGATTTAGAGTGTTCTGAATGACAGCCACTATCGCTCGTCGATGACCTAATGCGTGACGACTAAAAACGGCGCAGCCATAACTAGGCACTGCGCCGCGGGTTTATCTCACAAACCATAAACACGTTGTGATTATTAACCTTTACTATCTGCCTGCCCTTGGGGGTTGGTCACAGAAAGAGTTTTACCTTGGAGCTCTTTAGGTAAAGCAAGCGTGAACGATTCCCACATCGGCATACGGCGACACATATCTTGTTTAACGCGTATCACTGATACCGTTGCTGCTTGTCGATGAATTGAATCGATTTGTAGCGCAAAATGATCTGCTTGACTGCATCCATTACCTAGCGCTTCAAAGGCGATATGATTGGGGTTGACTTGATAACTCAGTAGAGGAATTTTATCTCCAACCACTGGGTCAGTTGCTGCACTCTCAGCGCCGCTGCAAGCGCTCAATATGAATACTAATAATGTACTGAATACGACTCTTATCACAATCTTACTCCTTTACGAAAACGGAACCAGCCTAGTAAGCCTAACCCAAATAAAGACCAACCGATACTGCCGCCTGAGCCGGAAGAAGAAGGCAAGGCTGGTTTATCACGTTCAAACACCAAGAAAAGCGATAATTCATCATTCAAGCGGTCAGTCGTCACTACTAACTGTTGTACCTCGCGAATATCATCCGGTTGAGTAAACAGTTTGTTGGAGGCTGATGTGACACGGATACTACAGCTATCAGAAGGAGCCAAAGGCGCATCAATACAAGTATTGGTTGTTATGGTGAGCTTGGAATCAGGCTCAAGTTCTATATCAAGAATAGATAATGCCGTATCAGAGGTATTCTCTATAACAAGCTCTTCTTCTACGGTTGGTTGAGTCACTTTACGATAAGTATATTGGGTATAACTGATACCCGATTCTTTTATCTCGGCGATCCAATCTTGAAAATAAGCAACATTAGCATAAACTCCATACGCGTCTGGCTGAGCACAGCCATCTCCCCAACTCACCACACCTACCTGCTCAATGCCACCATTATGGCTGTACACTAATGGGCCGCCACTGTCCCCTTGACAAGAATCTTTACCGCCCTCACTAAATCCAGCACAAATGGCATCATCACCAATATCGCTATAATCACCACCAAGATTTTGGCAATCATTTCGCAAGACATAAGGCAAATCAACTTGTCTCAGCACTGATGGATATTCGGGTGTTTGATTGCGATCTGATATCGTATTTCCCCAGCCCATGACTGTTAGAGGTTGCCCTTTCGAAAGCTCTCCTCCGGTTGTTTTCAGCGCTACTGCGTCAGCATTAGGTTTCGACTTTAACTCAATCAAAGCAATATCATTGCTGTAATCACTAGGATCAGCATAGTTTTCATTCACATAAACTGCTTTAATCTCGGCACGTTCACCTTCAATGCTCGCTTTAAGCAGATCATGCACACCAATATGCACATGGAAATCGTTAAAGTTGATTCTCTCCACACAGTGGGCAGCGGTCAACACCCAGCCATCACCTAAGTAACTCGCTCCACAAAATTGGCCTTGATAACTGTCGCTTTCGCGATTTCTTACCAGTGCGGTCATAAAAGGCCATTGCTCTTTTTTTGCTTCATCTCCGCGAATAATACGACTCGAAAAACTGGTTTGCCCTTCTGTCGATTCTGTTGCCACTACTGGCCCAGCAACCAATCCACCGACCAATCCACCGATCAATAAAAGACCTATTGTGTTACGCATAAATAATCCTTACACCTCATCCTTATGATATGCATCCAGTGTAATTTTAGTGACTGATAAATACAGCAACTTTTTGTATTGGTTTGTATTTTTTAAACATATCTGGATAACGTCGCTTTCATTAAATAGCTTTCACCTATCAATAGGATAGACACAAGCAATTTTCCTTTATCAACTCAAAGTGGGAATATACTTACCGAGCGCAACACATTGCGAAATCAAAAACTTACAGAAAAGGAAAGTAAAGAATGATTAACACTCAAATCAAACCATTTAACGCAACTGCATACAAAAACGGTGAGTTCGTAGAAATCACAGAAAAAGATGTTCTCGGTAAATGGGCCGTGTTCTTCTTCTATCCAGCTGACTTCACGTTTGTTTGTCCAACCGAACTTGGTGACCTTGCTGATCACTATGAAGAGTTACAAAAACGCGGTGTTGAAGTGTTCTCAGTTTCTACTGACACTCACTTCACTCACAAAGCATGGCACGACAGTTCTGACACGATCGGCAAAATCAACTACTACATGGTCGGTGACCAAACTGGCAACATCACCAATAACTTCGGTGTGATGCGTGAAGGTCAAGGCCTAGCAGACCGCGCGACTTTCGTTATCGATCCAGAAGGTGTTATCCAAGCGATGGAAATCACCGCTGAAGGCATTGGCCGTGATGCACAAGACCTAATGCGTAAGATCAAGGCGGCTCAGTATGTAGCTTCTCACCCAGGTGAAGTGTGCCCTGCAAAATGGAAAGAAGGTGAAGAAACGCTAGCGCCATCTTTAGACCTTGTAGGCAAAATCTAATTCTAATTAACGCTGATAGCGAACCTGTGGTGTTAAACCATATCCGCAAGCACAGACGTTAATCGATTAAGAGCAGGCTGGGTGTTTTACTCTGACGACCTAAATGCCTAGCTTGCTCTCTCTTAAAAACATTCATCCAGAGTGGCCATTTTTTTCAACGTATTCGACAAGGTGTTTCTATGTTAGACCAAGCGATTAAACAACAATTAAAACAATATCTCAGTAATCTGAAACAAGACGTCCGTTTAGTGGTCAGCCTCGATGAAAGTAAAGCAGCGCAAGACATTCTTGCCTTGGCTAATGAAATTGCTGAACTCAGCCCATTAGTTTCGGTCGAGCGTGACGATAATGCCAGTGCGCGTAAACCTATTATGACGGTCAGTAACCCAGACAAAGCAACCCAATTAAGTTTTGCTGGTGTGCCTATGGGCCATGAATTTACTTCTTTAGTTCTTGCCCTGCTTCACTCTGGCGGCCATCCAATGAAACTGGAGCCAGAAGTCATTGAGCAAATTGCCCAGTTAGACAAAACATTAGACGTAGAGATTTTTATTTCACTGTCTTGCCAAAACTGCCCTGATGTCGTGCAAGCGTTCAATATGATGTCGGCAATTAATCCTGATATTCGCACCACGATGATCGATGGCGCTCTATTCCAAGATGAAGTCAAACAGCGCGACATTATGGCGGTGCCAAGCGTATTCGTAAACGGCGAGCTGTTTGGCCAAGGGCGCATGAGCCTAACTGAAATACTGCATAAGTTAGACGATGGCGCCGCCGAAAAAGCAGCGGCCAGCCTCAATGAGAAAGCCCCTTACGACGTATTGGTGGTTGGCGGTGGTCCAGCTGGTGCAGCAGCAGCGATTTACGCGGCTCGTAAAGGCATTCGCACCGGTATTGTTGCTCAGCGTCTTGGTGGTCAAGTAATGGATACCATGGCTATCGAAAACTTTATCTCGGTCAAACATACTGAAGGTCCGAAGCTTACTGCTAATTTGACTGAGCATTTAAAAGAGTACGGCGTTGATATTATTACTGAACAGCAAGCCGATAAATTAATGGGCGCAGAATTTACCGATGATGGACGTATTCATGTCGGCTTACAAAGCGGTGCTAGCCTTAAAAGTCGCAGCGTGATTTTGAGCCCAGGTGCTCGCTGGCGTGAAATGAACGTACCAGGAGAGCAAGAATATCGCAATAAAGGCGTGGCTTACTGCCCACACTGTGACGGCCCATTATTTAAAGGCAAAAGAACCGCAGTGATCGGTGGTGGTAACTCAGGTATTGAAGCAGCGATTGACTTAGCGGGTATCGTTGAGCATGTTACGGTACTGGAGTTTGCTGATACTTTGCGCGCTGACCAAGTATTGATTAATAAAGCGAATTCATTGCCAAACGTTGATATCATCACGATGGCGCAAACCACTGAAGTGATCGGTGACGGTACCCGAGTGACCGGATTGAACTACAAAGATCGTCATACTGATGAAATTAAACACATTGAATTGTCGGGGATCTTTGTGCAAATCGGTTTAGTACCGAACACTGAATGGCTGAAAGATTCAGCGGTTAACTTATCACCGCGTGGTGAAATTGAAATCGGTAGTCGTGGTGAAACCAGCCTTGAGGGGGTATTTGCTGCTGGTGATGCAACAACGGTCCCTTATAAACAAATCATCATTGCGATGGGCGAAGGAGCTAAAGCCAGCTTAGGCGCTTTTGATTACTTGATTCGCCAACAGAACTAATCTTGGCTTAACACAACCAATATGACTCTTACGACGCGGCTGACTCCTTTTCTAGGTCGCTGTCGTGAGAGTCTTTTTTTGTCATGAATTCAATAGCGATCTGGCTTTTAGTCTAATTTTTAGCAGAAAAGCTCAGCATCAACCTTTACCAACTGCTAGTCATGCTGATGATACGAACAAAATCTCCGCGCTTAGCGCTTTATTGATACGTTTAGGTTGACATTTCAGCGTAACTTTTTAGCATGAGGTTTTTCCTTGATGAGAAATTTTTCATGTCAGACACGACTCAAACTGAAGCACCGATCGTTAATTTGGATACCGTATCCCCTGAACTGCGTCAGGTGATTGAATTTGACCAAGTACCCGAGCAAATGTACAACATGGTGGCTTCGATTCATGAAGTCTCAGAAGAGGTCGTTAGAGAAGCATGGAATAGCCTTCCTGCTAGTGCGCAAAACATTCTTGATAACTTTGAGCAGTTCCATGCACTGATCTCAGTAAGCCAAGCGTTTGCCGGCGTCAATGTAATGGAAGAGTTTCCGACACTAAAATTACCTAAAGACATGAGTGAGCAAGACAAAGAAGAGTACCGCGCCGAATTGCTCGATCAAGTCTTACATAACTGTGTTAAAGACATGGTCAAACAAATCAAAAAAGCCCGTCGTGATCCTATTTTAAAACGTGATTTTAAAGACGTGTTTGTTAAATAGTTCAATAACCATTGATACCTAGCTCGCCGTTATCTAACCGTAATCGCGAGCTTTTTTATTTTCTAAACACTCACGTTATTTCGCTTCACCTATAGACCATCCCTAATAGCCTGTTGTCATCCCTTCTGGTTTCTTTTATTTCGTCATTATCGACATAGCCTATACTCATCTAATAAGCCGTTTCTCCTATCATTAATATAAATAAACGCGCAATGGAGCGAACAATTACCAACCAACACCTTCAAACGCGCATTAAATATGATCCATATCAAAAAATCACACGTAACAACTGCCAATCTTGACCATTTAATGGTTTCATACGAACATTAAAAGACAGAAACGAACACAAAGGCCATCAAAATGAAACAACAGCACAGTTCAACGCAATTTAACGAACACCAAGTGTTAGATATTATCGTGGTGGGTGGCGGCATTAATGGTGCCGGCATCGCCGCCGACGCCGCTGGGCGTGGTTTAAAAGTCGGGCTCTATGAAGCACAAGATTTTGCCAGCGCTACCTCGTCAGCCAGCTCAAAGCTAATCCACGGTGGCCTACGTTATCTCGAACATTATGAGTTTCGTTTAGTGAGTGAAGCATTAGCCGAACGCGAAGTCTTACTTAAAAAAGCACCGCACATTGTCACGCCGATGCGTTTTCGTCTTCCTCATCGCCCGTTTCTTCGCCCGGCATGGATGATTCGTGCGGGTTTATTTCTGTATGACAATTTAGGCAAACGCACTTCACTGCCGGGGAGTAAAAAAGTCGCCTTGCAGGCAGGCAGCGTAATGAAACCTGAAATGTCGGTCGGTTTTGAATATTCTGATTGTTGGGTAGACGACGCTCGATTGGTGATACTGAATGCGATGCAAGCTAAAGAGCTCGGCTCGGAAGTGATCAATTATTGCCGAGTAGAAAAAGCCACTCGTGAAAATGATATCTGGTCTGTTACGCTCTTTGATGAGCGAACGCAAACGCGCTTTGTACGTAAAAGCCATGCCTTAGTCAATGCTACCGGGCCTTGGGTTAAACAATTTTTAGATCATAATATCCAAGTCGATTCCCCCTATGGCATTCGTCTTATCAAGGGATCACACATCATTGTGCCGAAAATTCACGATGAGCCACAGTCTTATATCTTACAAAATGAAGATAAACGCATCGTATTTGTTATCCCTTATTTGGGTAAGTATTCGATGATCGGTACGACAGATGTCGAATATAAAGGCGACCCAAGACAAGTCACCATTTCAGCAGAAGAGCGTCAATACCTGATTGATATCGTTAATAAGCATTTTGCGAAAGAGATCGCCGTCAGTGATATCGTCTCTGAGTTTAGCGGTGTACGTCCTCTGTGTGATGATGAATCAGACTCACCACAAGCGATTACTCGTGATTACACCTTATCTCTCGACCAACACGGTGATGAAGCTCCACTGCTGTCGATTTTTGGTGGTAAGCTGACTACCTATCGTAAATTGGCCGAATCAGCGATGAAACAGCTTGCGCCCTTCTTCCCACAGATGAAACCAAGTTGGACAGCACAATCTGCTTTACCGGGCGGGGAAGCCTTTGCACGCGATAAGCTACTGGCCAAACTGCAACAACAGCTGCCATTTGTCAATCAAGCAATGTTAGAGCGCTGGGTCACTAACTATGGTACGCGCTGTAATACCATGCTTGATGGCGTGCAAAACCAAGCGGATTTAGGTATTCAATTTAGTGATGACTTGTATCAAATCGAAGTCGATTATTTGATTGAACATGAGTATGCACAGAAAGCGGATGATATCTTCTGGCGTCGTACTAAATTAGGTATCGATCACGATGTGACCTGTGTTGAACAAGTAACACAATATTTAGCAGCTAAGGCAGAGGCAGACACTAGCCAACGGGCCGTTGGTTAAGCCCCTTCAATACAGACAACCATGATTGAACCACCGCCTTACGCGGTGGTTTTTTTATGCGATGAATTTATTTACTGTTCCGAAGGACGTAACTGCTCTAACTGCTTCTTAAACAGTGCTGGCATGGTGTATAAAAGCAGTAAGCGAATGGCATGATTGACCATCACAAAAGCGGGTTCTAAACCGAGTAATAACGCCACCGCAGTCATCGCTTCAACACTGCCGGGCACCCAAGATAACAGTAACACTAACCAACTCATACCCAGTAGATGGGCAGCAATCCAAGATACGCCTACGGCAACCATTAAGCCAATCAGGGTGACTATGACCCCAGCTTTAGAATAAGAAGCCGCTTCACGCAATGTCGTTTCTGCCAAACGCACGCCAATTAACACTCCCAATAATGCGGTAGCAAATAGCACCAAATTGATCGGTACCGCAAAAGAAAATGTAGGGACGAAACTATTAAAGGCAGCAGCGATCAGTAATGAGGCCAACATATAGGGGGCGGGAATCCCCAGCTTTATCGAGAGTTTGCCACAAAGCATACTTAGGCCAACAATAGCCCCTAACATTAACCATTGTTCACTGCCCATCAACGGATGACTAACCGCGATACGGGTACCATTAAGGGAAATGACCCCCGCTAATAGGATTAAAATAATTAACCGAACTGAATGAGCATAAACCACTTTACTCGATGGCTTACTCCCCGACTCACTGATCACCAGTATCGCCGCCATCGCACCGGGAATGGCGCCCAATAATGCTTCAAACGGGTGCCAACCTTCCCGTTTATGTAGCCACCAAAAACCGCCGCCCGTCTGTAACAGTAGACAGACCATTAATCCAGTCACTACCGAGACATTCAGGGTTTGCCCTAACTCAATCAGCGAAATCGTCGCCCCAACACTGATCCCCAATATCACCTGCACAAACATCAACAGACTTTTTGGTAAATTCAATGTTATCTGCGCTTGCTTACGCAATAGCACCACCACGATAGCCGCGATAAATAACTCGCTTAACGGCAAGGAAAAAAAGCTTCCCACTAACATGGAGCACAAAGCAATTAGGGTAATCACCACTAGGTTAAAGCTTATTATTCGAGTGCACATACTGACTCCCACTTCACAGATAACACCGCCTATCACACGGCCATGCTTGGATGAAAACGGCTCCAGCTCACAATCAACACCCCAGCGAAAGCTAGCCAAATCAACGTCGATAAACTCAATGTCCAAAGCAAAGAGAAGTGATAGCTAAAATAATAAATCGCTAATAGATAGGCAGCGTAAGGGATCAAGGAATAGAGGCCAAATAAGGCGGTTAAACGCAGGTCAGCCATGGTGCGCTCAGAGCCAATAATATAATGCGCAATCAAAGCAAAAGTCGGAAACAGTGGCACTAAACCAGCAATGAAAAAACTTTTACTCTTCGAGAGAAGAGCAATAATCAACACCGCTACTGCGCCCAGTAAGCATTTCAAAAACAGAGCCAGCATGGCATTCCTCTCTCATTTTAACGCGTTGCTTACTATAACCAGTTGTTACAAGATGTAAAGATTAAGTTCTCAACCCGTGAAAATCGACAGTTACACTTGAAAAGCTTTTAATTCAATCACGTTGCCTTCTGGATCTTCAATATAAATCGAACGCCCAAAACCTTGTGCGCCATAACGAGTGTCAAAATCAGAATGCGGAATCTCGTGCTGATCAAGAAACGCTAATAAAGCCGCCTCTTCGAGTGGAGAGACTTGCAGGCAAATATGCTCAACATTTCGGCCATCTTGTTGTGGCGCTTTACCGCCTAATTTACCCAACTCACTGTCAACAGTAACGATATCAATTAAAGCTGAACCAGCTCGTAGCTGAATCAATCCCACTTCATCGGGTAAAGTGCGTTCTATCGGACAACCAAGCACGGTGCCATAAAAATAGAGCATCTTATCTAACTGAGTGGTGCGTAATACCACATGATCCAAACCATGGATGGTTAACATTATCTTCTCCTTATTACTATGTGTATTGGTTTTGCATCTAGAATTATGGTTCGCGAGTTAAGTTGAGTATAATCCGCCTCCTTATTTGACTAACCGTTATTTTCCATGAAGCTAAGCCAACGCCTACAACACATTGAGCAACTGATTACCCAGCCTTATGATCATATTTGGGATTGCTGTTGTGATCATGGTTGGTTGGGACAAGCGCTATTAACGCGCCAAGCGGCTAGCTGCATTCATTTTGTTGATATTGTCCCCGAGCTGATTGACGTGTTACGCCAGCGCCTTTCTCGCCACTACCCTAATCAAACTCAGTGGAGCGCCGACTGCATCGATGTAGCAAGGTTGCCGCTTGATAAGCATCATGGTCGTCATTTAGTGATCATCGCGGGTGTCGGTGGTGATTTAACCGCGGAGTTGGTGAGCAAAATCATCACGGCTCATCCAAACCAATCGATCGATTTTATACTTTGTCCGGTTTATCATACCTATCGCTTAAGACAACAGTTACGTCAGTTGTCCTGCCAGCTGTATCATGAAAGCCTTGTCGAAGACAACCGCCGCTATTATGAAGTGCTGTATATCGCAGCCCCATCTTCTACTGATAATAACGCACCAACGATCAGTCTGGTGGGCGACTCACTCTGGCAAGTCAAGACCCTCGCCGAATATCAGCAGGCGCAAAGATATTTAACCACATTACTTGGCCATTATCAGCGTGTTGAAAAAAGCCACCCTGAAAAAGCCGCGCTAATTGTCCGTGCTTATCACTCCGTTTCAATCAGGTTAGCAGAATGAAATACCAGCCCTAAACTGGGGAGCATCGATAGCATGCGGTAACAAGCATAATAACGCCATTACCTCATTATGATTTCCCTACAGTTTGTCGGTGGTTGGTCACCGTATTTAGAGTTACACTGGATGAGTAATCTCTTCCCTCAGGCGATTTGATTTTCAAACCGCAGGGACAACTCACGATTAAGGAACCAAGATGATCAAGCAAGGACAATCTTTACCTGCGGCAACACTCAGCCAACTGACCGCAGATGGTATGGTTAATCATAATGTTCAAGAATTGTTTGCGGGCAAAAAAGTGGTCTTATTTGCCGTCCCAGGCGCATTTACCCCAACCTGTTCAGAAGCCCATTTACCTGGTTACGTGGTTCATGCCGATACTTTCAAAGCGAAAGGTGTTGACCTGATTGCCTGTGTTGCGGTTAATGATGCATTTGTAATGAAAGCATGGGGCGAAGCGCAAAATGCCTCTGAACTGTTAATGCTTGCCGATGGTGATGCCAGTTTTACCAAAGCTCTGGGGCTTGAAATGGATACTGCTGGCTTTGGTGGCATTCGCTCACAACGCTATGCGATGATCATTGAAGATGGGGTGGTCACCACCCTCAATGTTGAAGAAGCGAAAACATTCGAAGCCAGTAAAGCAGAAACCTTACTTGCGCTACTGTAATCAACGCCTAAGCCACCATTGATCATACTTATGGCCCCAAAACATAATGGGGCCAATTCATTTCTTTGGCGTATCGCTATTGTGCAAATGAATTTAATTACTCTCAAGCCTACAACTCCCTATACGACTGACATACAATAACGCTTCCTTTTAATATTACATAAAGTCGGAGCGAGATAAGTGAGCGCAAAATATACCCATCTAGCCTGGCAACTCAACTGTGCAAGCGCAGCGGAAAAACTGGTGTTATTAATGCTTGCCGATAGCACCGATGATATGGGCTATGTGACAGTTAACCTAGAACATATGGGGCCACTCTGCTGCTTATCTACCTTTGGTTTAGCCGAATGTTTACGTTCTTTGTGTGAGCAGCAACGGCTTGAAAAAATCAAAGTAGACTATCGTCATGGTCATGAACTGCATATTTTCCAGATGCGAATTAGTGATCAAGAGCACCACCCTATGACGATGAAATCACCTGCACCTGCACCTGCACCTGCACCTGCACCTGCACCTGCACCTGCACCACAGGAAAACTTTCCTAATCTGCCAAAGCAAGCGTTACAATATCGCAATAACTCATCTAATTTACTGCAAGGGAACGCGATTGCGACTCATGATTTGGATGAGAGTGAAATCCCTATGTGGGCAGAGCGGGCTTTTAAATTCTCTGGCATTAATAATGATCATCTATTAGTGTGGAAAAAATTTGTTCTCTGGCACAAATCTAAAGCCAGCGAGCTATTAACCGTCGCCCGATTAGAAAACAAACTCCAGTATTGGTTGACCAACGAGAAACTCAATGAAAGACAGCAAGCGAAAACCTCTGAACATTCAGGAAATCGAGAGCAAACTACGGGAAATGGGTATAAACCAAAGCTTAGCCCATCTGAGCGCTTCCGACAGCAGCTTATCCAAAAAGGAAAAAAGCCCACCTTCTGAGCCCATCGTGGCCGATAGTGTTCATCCTGAGGAACCTTCCGACTGGTGCTTACATGTTTTTGGCTCGTTCTTGAGTGTTTATGAAACTCAATGGGAATATCAGTATGGCAGTTTGCCTACAGGGAAATTTGTTGATTTCGCTGAATCGATTGACCCTAATAGTCTCAACCGAGTACTTAAACATTGTCATGAACGTATTCAGTTGGGCAATAGCTGGCCACCACAAATGGGCGAGCTTTGGGTACTGCGTGATGCCCTTACTGCCGAAGAGCTACTCGACAGCCGGATCCGCGTACTCTCTCGCGAACCGGAGAATAATATTGAGAAATGGTTAGTTCAAAACAAGCTGTATGACTTAAAACGAGTGGCGGAAGCCAAGTTAGATCAACTGTTTAAGAAATATTATTTGGAAGCGAAAAGACTTGAAGAAAAAGGGAAGTTAGTCACTGAATTGCCTAATAATTTACTGCCGTCCCATTCAGTGAAAAACGTTAATGATCTCAAACGGGAAGAGTATGAGCAACAGCACGGGAAAACGCTCAACCCACGTATTCAGCAGATCCTTAACAGCAAACGTTGAAGACTACCATTTCTTCACCAGTCTACCCAATAAATTAGGATGGTAATGCCAACAGTGATCAAACATGGTCATCAGTTCGGGATTACCATGACGAGACAAGGTTAACGCATGGAAGCGGTTTCGGTTTCGTTTTAAATCCTCGACCTGCTGCAAAATCGATTCGTTCTGCTTGGGAGCAATAAAGTCTGAAATCACCATCAGATCGGCATTTTTGTATCGCTCACCTTGCATCAAGCTGATCGCTTTTTCTAACGCTGGCTGCAAATCGGTGCCACCATGAAAGGTATAACTTAAAAAATCACTCGCTTCACGCAGACCATCTTGTCGCGTGAGCTCATAGACAATCGCTTGTGTTGAAAACAGCATCACAAAACAATCACGATCTTCGGCTAACGCAATTTGCATCAAAGCGTAAGCCATTGCTTTGGCACACTGCTCAGGAAAACCTTTCATTGAGCCTGATGCATCAATAGCAATAATAAACGGCCCCTTTTCTAATTCTAACTGTGCATGCTCGGTAGATTGAGCACGAACCTTACGCAGCGTGCGTGACTTACCTTGCATACGATAGTTCATTAAGCGCTTATCTATTAGATGCTTATAGAAGATCACTTCGAGTTCTGGATGACTCAAGAAAAGAATTTCATTCGGCAGTAACTTATTGAGATCATCACTAGGGTGAATGCCCACAATATCATCGGTCGCTTGATCAGATTTCTCTTCCACCACCTCGGGATGTTCATTTAAGGTTGGATTGAGCGAAGGATCATCAATTTGACTGGCCATTCGTCCAAGTTGCTCAGCGATTTCTTGTAGCCCTTTGTGTTTTTTGAGGAAGTCAGCGTGACGCTTCATGACGCTCAGATCGGTTCGACTTAATTTAGCGGCCGCCATATCCCATAAACGTCCGACGTGATTTTCATCCCCAGCTTGAGCGACATTATCCATATTACGCAACGTTTCCATCCGCTGATACAACTCGGCATAAGCCTGTTCTTTACTCGCTTCAAGCTCAATAATCTGCGCTTGTTTAATTTCTTCGCTTAAAGCTTTATACCATTGGTCACAGAAAAAATGGGCAAACATCGGATTTTTCAGTGCGTTGTTATCTTCCATTAATTGACGAGCTTTCAGATAAAAAGGCGACACCCCTTCTAATTGCTTGACCAGTTCCGGTAGTTTACTAAAAAAGGTTTCTTCATCCCAATGAATCACTTGTTGGTAAAGTGCCATTTCAGTTTGAAAATGCTCACTCTCTGTGACTTGGGTAATCTGTTGTTTAACTTGACTATGCCACTTCGCTAAATGATTTTTTACCGAGGCACGAATACCATCATTTTCAACCATCATCATTTGTGAGCGTGCTAATAAATCATTGACGGCGGTTTCAATAATGCCAGATTCCGCGATGGCTAAAACAATATTCAAGCTGTCTGCACCGAGCATAATCCGACCTCAATTAACTAAAAAAATCGCTTAACTGTCTAAAGCGCTGAACGGTTTTCTCAAACTCACTGTGCGTCTCTTCTAATTGCTGCTGTAGCTCATGCAATATCGACTGCATCGCCACAGGCAACTCTGGATCAATAAAGTTATGTGGTAACGCACTATGAAAATCTGAACGCACTTGACGTAAATGATGCTCCGTCTGTTTGAGTTGTGCCAACGCCTGTTCTGCTTGTTGTAACCAAAGTTGATACTGTTGCTCGTCTAACCCTTGCTTAGTCACCAAGGCTAATAACACGGAACGGTTGGCAATGTCTTTGATAACTAACTTCCCTTGTCCATCCAGTTCAATCCGTAACCGGAATACATTTGGGTTGTGATTAACGTAACCGTAAATCTCTCCCTGCCCTTGTTTAATCGCCTTTTGCAGCTCAGGTTTACTAAGATAAATCCACCGGCTATCGCCTTTTTCGGCTTCAGCAACCGATAAATTGTTTTGCAGCAATACCAGTTTAACGAGATTTTTTGTTTGCCCCACTTGATAAAGTTTAGCTTGGCTGAGATCGTATTGATGAAATTGTTTTTTTCTTAAGCCATTGGTGGTTTCTAATGACGGCTCCATGGCTAATTCACTTTCTAACGCTTGCTGAATGGACGTCAATTCAATACGACAGCGGTCAATTTGTTGCTCAACCTGAGATTGATCAAATGCATCACGTAAAGCAAACTCACGCGTCACTCGATACACCAATTCACGAGACTCGGGACTGTTCCATAAACAATCTTGTAATAACAGTAAATCCAGCGGGCTTATCTGATCGCGTCCATTAAAAAATGCGGACGCTTTCAGTAACTTTACTGACTTTTTCCAGCGACGATCAGAAACATAGACATCATCGGCCGGTAAACCGCTCTCTTGCGCCGCTTGCTCTAATTGCGCTTTTAGCAGATAGAACTTTTCAAACAGCGGATCGGTTAACGTCAGCTTATCTAATTCACTTAACCATTGATGATATTCTTGATCGGTAATTGCCAGTCCATCAGGGATTTTCGCTTCTTGTGGCGTCCCTACCGTTAACATCGATTTAAAGTTCTGTTTATTTTGAATACGATTGACAAAAACACGCACTAACATACGGTCGTATAAAGCATCAAGACCGCTCTCTTCATCAGGTAATTCATTGGAAGCCGAAATCAACAAACGCATTGGGACTCGTTCAATATCACTGCCATTTTTAAACGTCTTCTCATTAACGACTGTCAGTAATGTATTTAGAATTGCCGGTCCCGCTTTCCATATTTCATCCAAAAAAACCACTTGTGCCGTCGGCAGGTAGCCATCCGTTAGGCGTAGATAGCGACCATTATCTTTTAATTCTTGAATGCTTAATGGACCAAACACCTCTTCAGGGGTAGAAAATCGAGTCATCAAGTATTCAAAATAGCTACTACTATCAAAAGCTTGGATAAGACGTTTGGCAATTAAACTTTTTGCAATCCCGGGAGGACCAAGCAGGAAAACACTTTCACCCGTCAGGGCAGCGAGCAAACAGAGCTTAATCGTACTTTCACGCTCATACACGCCATCCGCCAATGCTTTGGCTAATTTATTAATTCTTTCTGCCAGTAACGCTTTTTGTGCATGAGAAGAAGGGTTGATCATAGAGGCGCTCCGTAACTGGCTGAGGGTACAGCGGGATTTATACATTCGTTATTAATTTGTTACAAGTTGTATTTTAAACTCGCACAGCCTTATACCAGATCTCAATAGTGAGAAAAGAGTTGAGATCAAAGTTTGCAGAATTACTTCTCAACTCATTGATGCGTAAATAACAAATTCATAGAAACGTCACGTCTGGACATCAATTGAGTTGGGGTATCCGATTAAATGGGGTAAGGTTAGTCGCTTAACGATAACCGCCCTCTGTTGATACCCTATTGCTTTTATTCATCGCTGACTGCCACGGCATTTCAACAGATAAAAATAGATTATTAGTCCATGATAAAAACCATACACCACTGGAAAAACATTGCACTGGTTGAAGAAACCATTATCTATCCAAACGGACAAACCTTGGTTCATACCACCATCAAACACCCGGGTGCCGCAGTCATCTTGCCCATCACGGCAGATAAACGAATTATCGTTATTCGTCAATTCAGACCTTCGTTAAAAAAATGGTTACTCGAATTACCCGCAGGGACCATCGAAAATAATGAAACTGCACTTGAATGTGCACAACGTGAGCTAGAAGAAGAAACGGGCTATAGTGGCGAACAATTTTTTGAATTAGGTCAAGTCACTCCAATGGCCGGATTTTGTGACGAAATACAATATCTATTTGTCGCCAAACAACTGACGAAAACACAGCGCTTTCAGTGTGATGATGATGAACTGATAGAAGTATTAAGTCTAACGATGGAAGAGCTCGAACAATACATTATTGATGGCGATATCAGCGATGCAAAAACCATCGCTTGCTTAAGTAAAGCCAAACTCTGCGGTTATGTATGAACCTTCGCATTAATTAAGGTGAGGTTTTGTGCAGTCAATCTCTCCATGCGCCAGTTATCCGTGAAACTCTGCGGTAGATCTGGTAAAACATCACAGTAATCAATCAATGAAGAAGTGCCATGACGGAAAAACGACAAGGGCGGCGCAGTGCTGAAGATGCACTGAACACTCGCTATCATATCCTCAAAGTTGCAGCACAACTGTTTTGTGATTTCGGTTATGCACGAGTCTCTTTGCGTAACATTAGTGAAAAAGCCGGAGTGTCACACAGTTTGATTCGTCATCATTTCGGTAGTAAAGAGAAAATCTGGCACAGCATTAGTGATGGCCTGCATCTGTATGTTGAGCATTATATGCGTAAGGTGATCAAAGAGATCCCAGAATCCATGCCAGCTAACGTGAAAGTCTATCTGTTTATCATGCGTTTATTGGCTCATGGATTGATTGTCAAACAACCTATCCAGCTGATTGCTGATGCCGTGCGTCAAGACGATGCGTTAATCGACTACTTTATCGATACTTCAGGTGAAATAGAACGATTAATTGAAGGGTTTGCCGAACAGTATAATCAACAATGCCCTGAAACGCCGATCAAAATTTGGGAAGTGAAATGGCAAATGATCATGTATACCCACAGTGCGGCCAGTTTAACGCCTTTTCTCAAAGAAACATGGCGAGATGAAGAAGCAGACCTCGACCAATGCTTACTCAATCACTGGCAACTGTTTAATGGGTTAATGATTCAAAAATACCGTATTACTGACGAGTACGCTTTATCTCCTCGCTCCGTCAAAGAGCTGGTTTATGATGTGCAGTATGATTGGCGAAAACAGTGCGCGCTCTCTCAGCCATCGGAAAACCTCTCCACTGACGAAGACTCATCAGCGACAGCCGATTAAGCCAATATCTAACATATAACCCCCTAAAGGCTCACGTCTTCAGGGGGTTATATGTTTAACTATCTTTTGCCACGCTTGGCGTGAATTTTCAGCTTAGCCTTTAATTGACGTTTCTCCGCCGAGCGGCTCAATCGCTGAGAAGGCGTATCGTCATAGCGTTCTAATGGCGATGGTTCAAAACCTTTTAACCACTCTTGTGGTAAGCGCTGATCCAGCAACCGCTCAATCGCTTGCAACAACGGCTCTTCTTGTGGACTCATTAAAGAGACCGCCAAACCGGATTGTCCTGCCCGTCCCGTACGGCCGATACGATGAACATAGTCTTCCGCTTTGTAAGGCAGATCAAAATTAACCACTTGCTCTAATTGACAGATATCAATCCCGCGCGCGGCGACATCCGTAGCAATTAACGCCCGAATCTTGCCGGCTTTAAAATCATCCAACGCCTTTTGTCGCGCGCCTTGGCTTTTATCACCATTGATCGAGGCTGCTTTAATACCATCCAACTTCAGCTCTTGAGCTAAAGCATCACTGCCCTGCTTAGTCTTAGTAAAGACCAACACTTGCTGCCAGTTACGTGAACCGATCAAATACGCCAATAACTCACTTTTACGTTTTTTATCAACCGGATAAACCATTTGTGACACTGTGTCTGCCGTCGTATTCGCTGGCGTCACTTGCACCTCTATCGGTTCATGCATCATCCGATAAGCCAATGCCTTAATTTTTTGATCGAAGGTGGCAGAGAAGAATAACGTTTGTCGTGCACGATTTAATTTACGCAAGACTCTTTGGATATCAGGCATAAAGCCCATATCCAGCATTCGATCCGCTTCATCCAACACTAAGGTTTGTACGTTACCCAAATAAAGACTTTTCACATGTGCATGATCCAAAAGCCGTCCTGGCGTGGCGATGAGTACATCAGCACCACCACGCAAATGCTGTTTTTGCACACTCATACTGGTGCCGCCATACGCAACAACAATTTTTAACTCGCTGCCTTTCGCGTAAGCAGTCAGGCTCTCAAATACCTGCTGGGCAAGCTCACGTGTTGGCACCAATACCAAAGCACGAATATCCCTGCTGCTCAAATCGATACTAGTTTTTGATGCCGCCAAGCGTTGTAATATTGGCAGACCAAAGGCCGCCGTTTTACCCGTTCCGGTTTGCGCTCCAGCAAGCACATCATGTCCCGCCAAAATGGGCGGGATGGCCTGAATTTGAATTTCTGTTGGCGTCTCAATACCTAACGCATTCAGGCTCTCAACTAAAGTAGGTGCAATACCCAAGTCTAAAAAGGTTTTGAAGGGTGAAGACATGCTACTTTCCTTTTAAAAATACAAGAAACGCCCAGCGTTCGACGCTGAGCGTAAAGAAAATCTGGGCGCGGATTGTAGCAAATAGTTATGGCTTTGGCTTTGCGAAAATGAGAATCGCCACCTATAGTGATTATTTTGTACGCAAATGGAAATCATGATGCGAACTAACAGAGTAAGGTAACGTCAGCCTCGCTAGTGTCATAAGCCGTAGTATCGTAGTGACTTAATTCACAACCAATTTCCAAGGCGTCTAACAGTTCTAAAGTATCATCATTAAGGTTTATCTGGTCTGTCATCTCGACCTCCTGTGTTATTACTGGAAAGGTAAATCACTTTTCCACTCCGTGTAATTTTGTGTCGTACTCAACGAGAACAATACCAACTACAGATTTAACACAGTCAGCGATGCATCACCAGTCAGACCAAACTAAAGATTCGGTGTGAAAATAAATTTACACTAATGAACTTAATTTTTTACAACACCATTGACCTTATTGATTAATTTATTCAGAATAGCCAAAAACACCTAAGCAGCGGCCTAAACATCGTTTAACTGACTCCGTCGCACCCATTTAACCACTAAATACGTACAGATAAGTTTACAATATGATTAAATCAAAACTGTTAGGTAGTAGCTTAATTATTGCAGGAACGACGATTGGCGCGGGTATGCTCGCTCTGCCTTTGGCTTCCGCTGGGCTTGGATTTTCGACGGCATTAGTGATTATGCTTGGTCTATGGGCCTTAATGGCCTTCACCGCATTATTGATGGTAGAAATCCATCAATACTCAAGTCAAGACGCCACGTTGCATACCCTCGCGAAAGAGATACTCGGCACAAAAGGCAAGTGGATAGCGACCTTCGCTATGCTGTTCTTATTTTACTCGTTATGTGCTGCTTATATCGCTGGAGGTGGTGGGCAGTTTACTCAACGGATCAGTGAATTTACTGGATTCACTATATCTGCGCCAACAGGCACTTTGCTGTTTACCGTTATTGTCGCTGCGGTAGTCACCATCGGTACAGCGACGGTCGATAAAGTCAACCGCTTATTATTTGCCGGTAAAATCATTGCCATGATCATGGTGCTGACGTTTCTTGCCCCTAATGTTACTGAGTCCTACTTATTGAGTATGCCACTTGGACAGGGGCTGATCATTGCTTCTATCCCCGTGATTTTCACCTCGTTTGGTTTTCATGGCAGTATCCCTGCTATCGTCAACTATCTTGATGGACATACCCCATCACTGCGTAAAGCCATCGTCTTTGGTTCGGCTATTCCACTGATCATTTATATCCTGTGGCAATTAGCCACACTCGGTGTCGTTAGCCAAGCTGAGCTGGTTCAAAATAGTGGTTTGTCTGCCTTAATTGGCACATTGGCACGCAGTGCACATCAATCGGGCCTAGGGAGTATGATCGGTATTTTCGCGGATTTAGCGTTATTGACTTCTTTCCTCGGTGTTAGCTTAGGTTTGTTTGAGTTTATGGGTGATACGTTACGTAAAAAAGGGGCAGGTGTGAATCGGTTCGTCGCTTCTGTCGCCACCTTTACCCCACCGCTTTTGTTTGCTTTATTCTACCCACAAGGCTTTATTATGGCCTTAGGTTATGCGGCAATTGCTTTGGCGGTGTTGGCGATATTTTTACCGATTGCGATGGTCGTGCGCGTTAGAAGCCAAAGCTCCTCACCTGAGTATTACCAAGTGATTGGTGGTAAGCCAGCCTTGATGATTACAGGGGTCATTGGCTTATTAATTGTTGCAGCCCAATTAATGATCACCATTGGCGCACTTCCCGCACTCGGCTAATCACTGCCATTCAAGCGCCCTGCTTGGAATTCTTTATGACCTTTCTCAAAGCCCGAATAAGAATCCTTATTCGGGCTTTGAGATAAATGCTGAATATATCGATCTACCTCTCAATTCTTATATGTTGGTACATATATATTTCATAAATATATGGGATATTACACACTTTAATCGCTCAGATAGCCGTAAAATCGCTCAACCCCTACGCCATTGTGCTGCACCGGAGAAGATATGAAACAAGTTCCATTCAGGATGATTGATCGTGTATTCATCAAAATATCCATCAACGATAAGATGTGGGCCGTGTTTGCGCTCTTTTTTATCACACTAAGTGCCCTAGCTGGTGCTCGCTATATCAACACTATTACCAACTTTGAGACTCAAGCGAAACAAGCGGTAGAATATAAGCTGCAAGGGATCATCAGTCAAAATGCCATTACCCTGATCCCCGGGTTAGAATCTCGCGCTGCTTTGCAAGATACGCAGTATCAACAAGGTCGAGTCATGGCGACGGCTCAAAGCAACAATGGGCAGGTCTATCGTTTAACGGAAGACTTCTCTCGTCAAGAGCAGCAAATGCGCTCTGCCGCTTTCAAGGTGCTTTTATTCAGTTACTTGTGTGTTCTTCCGTTCGGGCTTCTTTGCTATTGGATTGCGACTTTCTTAGGTGGAGCATTGTGGGATCTCTACACTACGACGCAAAAAATTGCGAAAGGCGATCTGACTTCCCGCTTAGGCTTTCATCCTGGACGTGATGAGTTTGGCACCATTGGCTGTGCACTAGATAAAGCCATGGATACCTTGACTGAATTAGTGGTCACAGTAAAAGACAACTCAGCGACACTCACCGATACCTCAAAAGTGTTTGCCGGTGAAATGAAAGAGAGTGAAAAACAAATTCATAATCAATACGCGTCGTTAGATTCTGTTGCCACCGCAATGGAGCAAATGACGGCCTCCGCACAGGAAGTGTCGAGCATTTCTCGTCAAGCCACTCAACAAGCAGAGCAAGATGCGAAACAAGTTGAGATTGGTCATCGTCGAGTCACTCAAGCGATCAACGAAATTGAACAATTATCACGCTTTATCGGTCAAACATCATCATCGGTAACAACCTTAAATGAAAATGCGATCAAGATTAATGAAGTGATCACCACCATCAACGCTATCTCTGAACAAACTAATCTTCTCGCACTCAACGCAGCGATTGAAGCCGCACGAGCTGGTGAACAAGGTCGAGGATTTGCTGTGGTTGCTGACGAAGTTCGCACTCTCGCTAGCCGTACACAATCAGCCACTATTGATATTCAATCGATGATTGAAAAACTGCAAAGTGAAAGCCGTACGATAGCAAAAATGACCGAACAAACAGTAGGACAAGCGCAAAGTAGCAGCAGCTTAGTAATGGAAATTGGCCAAGATATTGAAAAAATCGCTCATTCGGCACGGATGATCAATGATATGAGTGTACAGATTTCAACGTCTGCAGAAGAACAAAGTTCGGTAGCCAATGATATTGCATCAGAATTGAGCGATATCCGTAGTCAGTCCAATACCATTCGTCGCGTCGCAGAAAAATCCTCATCTGGGATTAATGAAATCAGTCAAGCGACGCAAAACCTCAGTCAAATATTAAGTCGCTACCAAACGAATTAATCCGCCGCTTTCTCCTCTCATTTGAGATGAAAAGTGATTTATTAAAAAGCCAGTCAACTAATGTGACTGGCTTTTTTATTGACAACCACTTGTTGATGACCAATAACGACTGACCATAGCCCAAAATAAGTGATGGCTAATAACGTCGTTTAGTTATATCGCTTCACTATCCGGATAACCTTGAGGATTTTGTGACTGCCAACGCCAAGTATCTTGCGCCATCTCTTGGAGGGTGCGTGTCGCTTGCCAATTTAGCTCTTTCTGAGCTTTCGTTGGATCGGCCCAACATTCGGCAATATCACCCGGGCGTCTTGCCACTAACTGATACGGTATTTGACACTGATTAGCGGTTTCAAAGGCTTTGACCATCTCTAACACACTGTAACCCTGACCTGTGCCTAAGTTATAGATATGTAGCCCTGACTGAATGCCGACTTTTTGTAGTGCCGCAATGTGCCCATCAGCCAAATCCATCACATGAATATAATCGCGTACACCAGTACCGTCTTTGGTGGGGTAATCACTGCCAAAAATAGACAGACATTCGCGCCGCCCGACAGCAACTTGAGAAATGAACGGCATTAAATTATTCGGAATGCCTTGCGGATCTTCACCAAGCTCTCCCGATGGATGCGAGCCAACCGGATTGAAATAACGCAAAAGCGTGATGCTCCAATCTGGATTAGCACGTTGAAAATCATGCAAGCACTCTTCGACCATCAATTTACTACGCCCATAGGGATTCGTCGCGCTGGTCGGAAACTGTTCAGTGATTGGCACGCTAGCAGGATCGCCATACACGGTCGCAGAAGAACTGAATATTAATGATTTCACCCCCACTTCACGCATCGCGGAAACGAGCACTAGGGTACCATTGACATTATTATCGTAATATTCGAGCGGTTTTTGAACCGACTCACCGACCGCCTTCAACCCCGCAAAGTGAATCACCGATTCAATCTCATGTTCGGCCATAATGCTCATTAACCGCGCTTTGTCACGAAGGTCGCCATGAATAAAAACGGGGCGACAACCTGATATTTTCTCAATTCTATCCAATACCGAGGCTTTACTATTGTATAAGTTATCAACAATAACTGGCGTCATGCCCGCTTGAATCATCTGGATACAAGTATGACTACCGATATAGCCCATTCCCCCGGTGACTAACACTTTCATACCTAGCTACCTTTGTTCGTTAATTTGTACATCTTAGTTATCTGTTTGAGCCATTGATTCGATTGCAGCACGATTGACCACGTTCATAAACCTATTCTATCGTTAAGTACTTTCAAAATACTAATAAAGAATCCAAGAAAAAAACCTGTCATCGTATTGATCTTATCCTATAAGATAATGATAAATAGGCTCAAACGATGACTAATATTCAACATCAGATAAGTAAGGGATAACCAATAAGGATCACCTTCTGTGAGTACGACGCGAACGATCAAACTAAATTGTGATATGGGCCAAGGCTTTGGTGCATGGCAGATGGGGGCCGATAAAGACATCATGCCTCATATCGATATGGCTAATATCGCCTGTGGATTTCATGCTGGCGATCCACATCTCATCAGTAAAACCATTGATTTAGCACTACAAAATGACGTCATGATTGGTGCTCATCCCGGCTATCCTGATAAACAAGGCTTCGGTCAACGCTCCTTTGCCCTGTCGGATGAAGAGATATGCGATATTGTGATTTATCAAGTTGGTGCGCTCAAGGCCTTGTGTGAGAGCAAAAATGCCGAGCTAAGCTATGTCAAACCCCATGGCGCGTTATATCGTGACATGATGAGAGATAAAAATATTTTCCGATCAATGGTCGATGCGGTCTCTTGTTTTAATCTTCCCCTGATGATTTTAGCCTCGCCGAATAACCAAGATTATCTTGATCTGGCGGATCGCTTTGATGTGCCGCTGTTATTTGAAGCGGTTGCCGATAGAACGTATCTGGCTAACGGGCAATTAACGCCCGACACGCTACCTAATGCGATACTGCATAGCGAAGAAGCGGTATTAAACCAAGTCAAACAAATCTCTCGTTATGGAAAAGTGACCAGTGCAGACGGTTTTATTTTGGCGATTGAAGCAGACACCTTATGCGTCAACCCAGGACATCCAAAAGCGGTTGAATTGATCAACCGCATCCGTGAGCAGTTGCGTTAATGATTACTAATGCCAACAACCTTAGCTAACGCAATCGGATAACCACGCTGCTCCGCTAACTCGATGGCTTTTTGCTCAATTTGTTGCTCGCTAAAACTTAAACACACCGGGTGCTGCTGCTCAATCGATAATCCAGAATCAACGTCGGCTAATTGCCATGTCGAAACCAGTCGTCTCGCTGCTTCCAAAGCCGATGAGCCTTTTACTACCTCAATGCGAGCATACTGGTTGGCCTCAAACGTAACATCTGCCGCGCGCAGTGATGCATCGACACCTGGGATCTGCTGAGCACCAAATAATGGGTTTCCACCAACCTCTGCACAAGCGAATTCGGGCACAAATTGACTCATGTGTTGAATTGCTCTTAAAGTCCGTTCACTTAGCGCTTGGCTTGACCAGCCTTGAGTCAGCTTTTCCTGCAGATAAGCGGGCAAACAAGGTTGTGAGGATTCCGCCGTCGAAGACACCAAGCCGTCACTGAACAACGTAATGTCTTGTGTCATACCGTGCAATTGAAAAACACCATCCGCATAAGGGGTTAGCTGAGCCATTCCTTGTGGTGTGCCTCTCGGGCCATGGAAAATCACCTCAGGCCACTCTTGATAACAACGCGGCCAGTGGGTCACAAACGCGGCTTTAAACTCAACCAGACGCTGCCGAGGATGTTGAGTTAAATCATCAATTTTACCCGTTTCATAACCGCAAGCATTAATTAAGTAGTCACACTGTAACAATTGCTGATGACCATGACGATCTTGATAGGTTAACTGCCACTGTTGATCGACGAACTGGGAGTCAACCAACGTCGCTCGGGTAATGACTTGGCAATTTGGCAACGCGTCTAAGGTTAAATGTGCGCTGGCGGCTAATCGAAAGACGCTCCAACCATATTCTTGCACAGCAACAACCGGATATTTCAGTTGAGATAAATCCGTATGCTGGGCAAAAGGGATTAACCAATCATCGAAGCTGGTTGGTACCTTCGGTTGTGACTTAAGTGCAAGGCGTTCAAGCTCATCTTGCTGATAAAGACGAAAATAGTCACTCGGTTCACCGAGCATTTTATTGTGACAGTCTTCGGCGACGAGCTGCTGGTAAGCGGAACGAATGACTTCTAGCCTCGGTAACACTTCCTGTACAGATCCAGGATCACTGTGTGGAATGGCGATCACTGTGGGTCGACGATTTAAGGTGTGCGGATATAACCTTACGGTTTCTATCGATTGACGCAGTAATTCAATGCACTGCTGTTGAGAAATTTCTCGATATAAATTACCGCCTGCATGAAGATGGCAAATCGGTGGTCCGTTGACGAGACCAACACTCTTTTCCAACAAGGTCACCTTTAACCCGAGTTCACTTAGATGCACCGCGGCGGTGGCACCTGCGACACCACCACCAATAATGGCGACGCTCGGGGCTTGTATTTCTGGTTTAGTAAGTAACATTTCACTGCCGTTGGTCATTACGTTGCTGCCTATTCTAAAACGTGTAAAAGGTTATGAAAATCACATTTTTCACAAGGTCTTATCGATGCTATACCCAAATGGGCCTCGCTCGCTCGACAATGGACTCAACCGATCATCGGTGAAAGCCATGAGTCGCGAGACCTTCCCTAAATGCACACAGGATAACGGGGGGTTGATGTAACGTGGCACCGTTATCAACTGTGCAAAATTTATCAAAAAAGCCTTGACTGATTATCCGCTTATCTTCAACTGTCGCTCACTGTGAATAACGGATTATCAGTAAGCTTGAGCGGCATTGGCTTAGCATGCTGATCGCTATCTATGACCAATCAAGTTATCCCAACCTTTATCCACCGTTTTTGTGGATAAGTTCTTTACTTACTCAAGATACGATTAACTTAAAGCTCGGTTAATCGGCGTTAACAATCGCTGTAACAAGCTACTAACCACAAGGGCTAAAGTAACAAAGGTCATCACTGGTAGAGCCAACCACATCGAAAAATGCGTCACTGGGGATAAGTCAAACCCCCAATACATGATACTGCCAACAATCACATCGGCACTGATTGCCGCCACCAACCCAGCTATTAACGCCATTACCCCATATTCAGCCCATAAGGTTGCTGTTACTCGGCGGCGACTTGCACCAAGCGTACGGTAAAGCTGGATTTCTTGTTGACGTTGACTCAAGCTTAAACGTAATAAGGTAAAAATCAGCAAAATACCGGCTAACATACCAAGCGCGGCCAATACCGTAATCGACCAAACGATTTGCGTCAGTAGCTGCTGAATCTTTTCACCCATCGCTCGGATATCCATTAAGCTCACTGTCGGGTGCTGGCGAGACAACTCACTGAGCAAGGGTTGGTGATCAGATTCAATCCGAAAGCTCACCATCCAACTGCCTGATACGTTTTGCATCACATCCGGCGAAAATATAAAAAAGAAATTCGGTTTCATTTCGCGCCATTCTACGTGACGAATCGTATTAACAACCGCACTAATGGTTTGACTACTGATCATAAAGCTCAGCGTATCCCCCACTTCAATCCCTAATTCTTGAGCTAGGGATTGTTCAATTGAAACGGCCTGACTGGCTACCCATTGCCCTTCCACAATCGTGTTATAACTCGGTAATGTATCACCCCAAGTAAAATTAAGTTCACGGCGCAGCGCGTTAGGGCCATCTCCATTCTCAATTCTTTCCTGAGCGACTTGACCATTAATATGGGTTAGTCGACCACGAATAATCGGAAACGCCTCAGATCGTTCAAGACCCGCCTCATCGAGAGCTTGCAAATAAGCCTGCTTTTCATAATCAGCAATATTAATTGCAAAGGCATTCGGTGCATCGGCAGGTAATACTTTTTGCCAATCCGTCAGTAAATCGGTACGCACCAACCACATCACAGCCAATAACATTAGCGATAATGATAACGCGCCAAACTGTAGCCCCGTAGCGACACTCGAACGATTGATTCGGCTCAATGCTAAACGCATCGCCGTATTCAGCGGTAACAAACCCAATACGCGGATTAACAACAGACTGATCACGGCTAAGACAAAAAACAGCCCAAGAATGCCAAATAAGATGATCCACACCAATTGGTTTTGCCAATAAACCACCACCATAGGCACCAATGGTACAGCGAGTAATAGGGTATTCCACAAGCGACGGCGAGCAGCTTTAACGGGCTGTATGACACTGGCAGCGTTAACATTCAGTAGATAACCAAGAGGAATGCCTAATGCGGGTACGGCAATCAAAATACTCGATAACAACGCCACCGCGACAGGTTGGAAACCATAAGTCGGTAGAGGATCAGGCAATAAATCAACCAACGGTATTCTGAGTAAAAATTCCAATCCAACACCAATCAGAGTACCGCCTATCGCGGCAAAGAGTAGCAACAGTCCAATTTGAATCGTTAACCAACGCACGATCCATTTTTTGCTCGCGCCAAGACTTTTTAACATGGCAATCGTACGTTGGCGCGTCGAAACATAGTGCTGACAGGTTAAGACTAACGTCGTCGCCGCCATCATGATCACAATCGCAACGGTTAACGACAAATATTGCTGAGTACGTTCAAAAACTTCATTACTCTGATTGGTGGTTTCTTGATCTCGCCATTCGTCACTCGGTCCGAGTTCGAGCGATGATTTTAATGGCTCAATCTGATGATCCGCGCCGAGAATGAATAACCGATATTGAACACGGCTACCCAGTTGAAGGGCCCCCGTCTTCGCCACATCTGCTTGATGAATATAAACTACCGGCATTTGTTGAAAAGGATTAAAACTTAACCCTGGCTCGTCAATAACTCGACCACTGACCTGAAAATCAGCATCCCCCAAAGTAACCGTGTCACCTATCTCTACATTAAGTTGAGCAAACACACGATCATCTAACCATAACTGGTTGGCTTGCACACGATGAGACAGCGCAACACCATCACTTAGGGTCATTTTGCCAAGTAGCGGATAGGATGAATCCACCGCGCGAACTCCGACCAATTGCATACCATGATCACTGAACGCCATGGTCGCAAAACGCGTCATCTGCGAAGTACTTAACGACTTCTGTTCCGTGAGCGCCAATAAAGAGTCTGGAATAGGATTAGCCGACACATACACGCTGTCGGCGGTAAGCGCCTCTTTCCCCTGTTTGACGACCACTTGTTCCATGCGCTCAGCTAAAGCGCTTAATGCAAACAAACAAGCAATAATCAAGGTTAACGCCAACGAAATCGGCCACAACTGACCATGACGAATTTCACTCAAACTCCAACGTAAAAACCGCTGATTCAAAGTAAGGGCTGGGCTTGTTTTCACACGCGTTCCTCCAACTTACCCGCTTGCATGTAAAAGCGTCGCTGACAACGTGCTGCCAGTTTAGGATCATGAGTCACCAACACTAGCGTTGTGCCATGTTGTTGATTGAGTTCAAACAGCAAATCAATCACTTTACTGGCCGTTTCTTGATCTAAATTGCCGGTGGGTTCATCGGCAAACAGCACTTGAGGTTCAACCATAAAGGCCCGAGCAAGAGCAACGCGCTGCTGCTCACCGCCAGACAGTTGATTGGGTGAATGGTGTAAACGGTGAGCAAGACCAACCGAGGTCAATAACGCCTCAGCTCGCGCTCGATTTTCAGGTTCCCCTTTTAACAGACAAGGTAGAGTGACATTATCGAGCGCCGATAAGCTTGGGATCAGTAAAAAACTCTGGAATACAAACCCAATCGATTGACTGCGGATCGCCGCTCTCGCTTCATCATCGAGTGAAGAGAGTCCCTGCCCAAGTAGATACACTTCGCCTTGTGTTGGCGTATCTAAACCGGCTAATAATGTCATTAGGGTTGATTTACCTGCGCCAGAGCTACCGACAATCGCTACGCTTTCACCAGCACCGATGGTAAGATTAATATCATGAAGAATGGTCAAGGTCTCCTGTTCAGTGGAGACCACTTTTGAAACCGACTGTACTGAAATTACAGATGGTACTGAGCTAACGGAGCTTTGCATGGCGAAACGACTTCCTTTGTTATTTTTAGGGTTTATTTTTTCTAGCATGATGCTATTCACAACGACGGTACGCAGTCAAACCTTACTAATTTTGGGTGATAGTTTGAGCGCAGGCTATCAAATGCCGATTGAGCAAGCATGGCCGACCTTACTTGAAAGCCAATTAGCATCACACCACGAGGTTACGATTATTAACGGCAGCATTTCTGGAGATACCACAGGTAACGGGTTAGCGAGACTTCCTTCACTACTTGAGCAGCATAAACCTCAAACCGTACTGATTACCCTTGGCGCGAATGATGGCTTACGTGGTTTTCCACCTCAAGTAGTAGAAAACAATCTGCGCACAATGATCGAACAAATTAAACAAGCCAATGCACAGTCTGTGTTAATGCAAATTAAAACACCGCCCAACTATGGTAAACGTTACAGTGACTCATTTTCTGACGTCTACCCTCGCTTAGCCAAAGAGTTTGACCTACCTCTGATCGATTTTTTCCTTGAGCAAGTGATCATCAACCCCGAATGGATGATGAGCGATGGGCTACACCCAAACTCAGCCGCTCAACCTTGGATCGCTCAATTTATGGCCCAAAAGCTCGCGCCGTTACTGTAAATAATCATTCATGACGGCAACACCAGCTTGACAATTTAATCACCCTAGCAACCGTAAATTGCCTAAAACTGTCTGATTTAATGGTTCAGCTCAATAAACTTTACCATGCTTTACGTTATTTTATTGGTTCATCCACTGCACACAGGCCATCTTTATGCGCATTGAACCACTCATTCAAGGCATGGTTGCTCGCTCTGCTCATCCCTATGGATGTCAGCAAGCCGTCCTTCAACAAATTCATTACGTAAAATCCGCGCCATCGATCAGTCAAGGCCCTAAGCGAGTATTGATCTTAGGCGCTTCATCCGGCTTTGGGCTCGCCGCTCGCATTGCCTTGACCTTTGGTGGTGCAGACGCCGATACCATCGGTGTTTCATTAGAACGCGGACCTTCGAATAAAGGCGTTGGCAGCGCGGGGTTTTATAATAATCATTTTTTTAAACAATACGCCGAACAAGCCGGACGAGTAGCAATTAATATTACTGGTGACGTTTTTTCGAAAAACATCAGAGACCAAGTGGTGGAAGCGATTGAAACCTATTTTGAAGGTGAAGTCGATTTAGTGATTTATAGTATTGCCAGTGGTATGCGCCGCAAAGGCGATAGCGAAGAATTTTGGCATTCAGTCATTAAGCCGATTGGTGACAGTGTTACGGGTGCCACGGTCTTATTAGAAAATGATCAGTGGCTAGACACCACCTTAGCGCCAGCGTCAGAACAAGAAATTGCAGACACGTTAAAAGTGATGGGCGGCGAAGATTGGGAAAACTGGATCGATACATTGATTAACCATGATTCTTTAGCCCAAGGATGTAAAACCATAGCGTTCTCTTACGTGGGTTCTGAACTGACTCATCCTATCTACCTTGATGGCACATTAGGCCGAGCAAAAGTCGATCTGCACCAAACCAGCCATGCCTTAAACTTGAAACTCGCTAATTACGATGGCAACGCTTACGCCGCTGTCTGTAAAGCATTAGTAACCAAAGCCAGTGTGTTTATCCCCGCGTTTACCCCCTATATGCTTGCCTTGTATCGTGTGATGAAACAAAAAGGCACCCACGAAGGATGTATTGAGCAAATGCAACGTCTATTTAGCGATAAGCTTTATACAGGTAAGCCTGTTCCCGTCGATAGTGAACGATTAGTGCGAGTCGATGAATGGGAATTAGCTCCTGATACTCAAGCACAAGTTCAAGATCTGGTTCATCAAATGAATGGCTCTAACTTCACTGAATTGGGTGACTATCAAGAGACTATGGCGTCAAGAGTTAATTTTGGCGCTGTTTACATCCCACATGCAGCCGTCTCTGAGCATAGAATTTAGGATAACTACCATCTTTCTGACGCAAGCAATGATCGCTACTTTTTTAGGTTTGCCTGCCGCTAATAACTTTTGATAGTGCTGTTTAAAAACAGGATTACATTGCATTGCAGACATCATGGCCATGTACAAAACCGTCCTGACTTGCATGCGTCCGCCTTTGATCATTCTCTTGCCTTTATAACTACCGCTTTCTCGAGTAATGGGAGCGACACCGATTAATGAAGCCGCTTGTTTGTTGGTGATGTAGCCCAGCTCAGGTACGTTACTGATGATGGAGGCTGCCGCAATTTTTCCGATGCCAGGTACGCTCTGTAATAGCTCATTTTTTGCTTGGTAATCAGGGCATGTCTCGATGAGTTTTTCGATTCTAGTTTCAATATTTTCTATCTGTTTTTTGAGCATGGTAAGTAGGGATTTAATCGATGACGCAACAGTCTTAGGCATGATTTGAGAGCGGTTCTTTTCCATGGTTTGCATGGTCAATAACTGGTTGCGTCTTGTCACTAAGTCACTCATTAAACGAATGTTTTCACTTTTCAATTGTGTGAGTTTCGGTTTAATCGCTTCCGCGTAATGGGCAATAAGAGCGGCATCTAAGCGGTCATTTTTAGCTCGATGTCCAAGGGCGCCGGAGAACTTTTTGATATGTAATGGATTAGCAATGACATAGGGTAACTTAGCGTTATCGCAGGCTAAGATGAATGGCATTTCTAAGCGTCCGGTGGCTTCGATGACAATACGTTCAGGGTGGTACTTTTTAATGGTTTTGATGGCTTGTTTAAT
>NZ_WXWI01000052.1:0-37582 GCF_009904895.1 Vibrio sp. V31_P5A7T61 | reverse complement strand
GATCTGATTGATGTTTTACCCTATCCAGATAGTCTTAATGCATGGATACACAATGTGTATGCAGATAGTGATGAGAGATAGTACTTATTCTCATACAAGGAAAAGCTTTCTCCCTTCGGCGGCCAACTTTTGGGGGAAAACATAAAAACAGCTATATCCATTTTTAGGAGTTTTCCATGGACAAAATGTTTAAACGTACTCTTTTAGGTGCAGCGGTTGCTCTAGCTTCAATCGGTGCAGTTCACGCAGCTCAACTGACGGATAATGTTCAAATTTACGGTCAAGCAGCTGGTAACCTTTATTATGAAAATAAACGTGATAGTGCTAAAGATGATACAATTGGTGTTGAAATAGAATCTAGAATTGGTTTGCGTGGTACGCAGTCATTTAATAATTTCTCTCCTGACTTTGTATGGCAAATTGAAACTGGCAATGCAGGCAATGGCGGTGGAAATGCTGATGGAGAAGGTAGTTTTGGCGGAAGAGATACCTTCTTAGGCTTTGATTTTCACGGTGTTGGTACAATTAAAGTTGGTCGTCAATTAGTATCTATTTATGATTACGTAGACTGGCCTCACTCTAACCCTGGCTTAGGTAACGTATTTGATTGGCACAATGGTATCGGTGCTAGCTATCAAGATCGTGCTAACCATGTGGTACGCTTCGATTCTGCTGATTTAAGTGGCTTTAAATACTCAGTTTCAGTGAGCAAAATGGAAAGTTCAACCGATGATGCAGTAGTCAGTTTTGCTTTAGCTTATAACGGTGATGGTTTTGGATTGCATGGTGGTGCTTACTTAGGTAGTGAAATTACCAAGGGTGCTACCAAGTCACAAGAGGCCTATTACTTAATCGGTGGTAATTATACTTTTACTGATAAATTAAGTTTAACCGCCGCTTGGAAGCATATGACCAATGAAGTCAACGATGTGAATCGTAAACAAGATGCGTTTTCGGCAACACTCTCTTATTGGGCGACACCAGAGTGGTTATATAAAGTTGGTTATGCTGCGACAACTGACGCAAAATGGGGCAGTGTAAAACAAGCTAACGAAAGCCAAGCTATCACTGCTCGTGCTCTATACGTGTTAGATCCTTCGGCAGTATTATATTTTGATGTGCGTAATTATGACTTGCTAGGTAGTGATAAAGAACACGATCAAACCCGATTCCTTGCTGGTGTAGAGTATTACTTCTAAGCCGTATGTAATGGTATAGATTGGCGAGCTTAAATAGCTCGCCATTATTATTTTGAGGTAAAGAGTATGATAAAAAAAACTAGTTTGAGTTTATTAGTATTGATGCTTGCCTACACAGCTCAAGCTGATGTAATAGTAAATATCGATAGGGATTTACAATTGTTGGCCATTAACGGTGAAGAGTTAACCGGAAGTTTTGGTCATACGCCTCAGGTGACGTTAGGTGATGGCATCAATCAGTTGGTATTTCGAGCAGAAAAAGTGATTCATATGGGAGGAAATAAAAATAAATACAAATCGCCTGCTATAGTAGTAAAAATAGTAGCGAATAATTCTCAGTTATTAGTCCAACCCAGTATTAATATCAGAGATGAAACTATGTCAAAGGAGTTTGATCGCAATCCTGGTGTGACTGTCATTAGTCAACAAGGAAAAGTCGAGTATACTCAAGATGTACTACTAAGCCGTGGAATGGGCTTGTTTAGAGATTATGAAAAAGAACTAGTTAGGTTTAATCAATCTAATAGTGTTGCTGCTGTCAGTTTGCGTAAACAATCAGTACAAAATACGCCACACGGAACTGAAGGCTATCAATATAATGTTGAAACATCTAAGGTAGAGCAATTGAAAGTTCATTTTTCTCAGCTTAAATTGTCCGATGAAGAGAAAAAAGCGTTTCTTTCTTGGGCAGTAAGCCAATAATTAAAAATATGATGAATATCAGCCAAATTGCTAAATTAACAGGATTAAGTGTCAAATCGATTCGTTTATATGAAGAAAAAGGTTTGATCACTGTGCCATTACGATCTACAAGTGGTTACCGAACTTACACACCACAGCATATCGATGATTTGTTATTAATTGCTCGCTGTCGGCGAGTCGGTTTTAGTTTGGATGAGTGTAAAGCCATGCTCACACTGGCCAATGATCCACAGCGCACGCGCGCAGCAGTGCGTGCGCGAGCACAAGAAAAGTTGCAGGAAGTCTCGAGTAAACTGAACGAACTCACCTTGATTAAGCAGCAGCTTGAAGAGTGGATTGCATCTTGCCCCGGTGATGAAGGGCATGATTGTCCGATCATTGAAGAGTTGAAGGGGTGTTGTAAAGATGTAGACGATAAGGGCCGATAGATTCTCATCGTTTTTCTACTGTTTACTTCTTGACTTGAAGCTACAGCAGCGTTGATTACGTAGATTTACCTTAATCATACATTCATAGAGTGAGTGAGAGCTATCCTTCGCTCTCACTCAAGGCAGGAGCTTACTTTTCTAGAGGTTGATAAGGTTTAATTTTAAGCGTAATCCCATCAAGCCCGATAACCTCTACCATAGATTCAGCAGCGATATCTTGATCACTGATCGCTGACCACGTGCTATCCCCCAGTTGTAATCGAGTGACGACTTGCGCTTTTACGGGTTCAGTGAGCAGTAGTCGCCGTCCAATTAACTGTTTCTCTTTCTGATTTAGCGAGCGTTGAGCATCGTCATATCGATCCGATTTAAATTGGCGACGCCACCAGAGCCAAGTTGTTAATAGTACAAAGCTGGCAAACGCCATCCACTGCAACTGCCATCCCATGGGGATGAGCAGCATAATCAGACCAACCAAAAGAGCAGACAGACCAAGCCATAAGAAGTAGCCTGCCGTTCCTAACAGTTCAATCGCTAATAAGGCTAGCCCTAAGGCTAACCAATGCCAATAATTAAATTGAGCGAGCCATTCAATCAAGCGTTATCCCTTTTTATCTGCTGAATGTTTGAACATTTCTGCGACCCCAGCAATAGACCCCATCAAGCCCGTTGCTTCAAGTGGCAGCATAATGATTTTGCTGTTTTCTGCTTGGCCAATAGATTTTAAAGCGTCGGTATAGCCTTGAGCAATAAAATAGTTAACGGCTTGCATATCCCCTTTAGCAATGGCTTCAGAAACCATGCTAGTGGCCTTAGCTTCCGCTTCTGCGGCGCGTTCACGAGCCTCTGCTTGTAAAATTGCTGCTTGCTTATCACCTTCGGCTTTAAGGATCTCGGACTGTTTTTGGCCTTCAGCACGTAAAATTTGTGCTTGGCGAACCCCTTCCGCCTCCAAGACTTCTGCGCGTTTATTCCGCTCGGCTTTCATCTGTGCATTCATCGCAGCCGTCAGATCGGCAGGGGGTTGAACGTCTTTGATTTCAATACGAGTGATTTTTACGCCCCAAGGATTGGTCGCTTGGTCAAGGATGGTTAGTAATTTTGTGTTGATCATATCCCGTTGACTGAGCATTTCATCCAGCTCCATTGAGCCAAGCACTGTACGCATATTGGTTAATGTTAAATTACGAATGGCGTGTTCCAAATCCGTCACTTCATAAGCGGCTTTCGCAGCGTCAATGACTTGCACAAAACAGACGGCATCGATGACAACGCTGGCATTGTCTTTGCTGATCACCTCTTGCGCCGGAATATCAAGCACCCGTTCCATCATATTGATACGGCTTCCAACTTTATCAACAAATGGAACAATGATGTTTAAGCCGGGGCGGAGTGTGTGGGTGTAACGACCGAAACGTTCTACCGTCCAGTTATTACCTTGAGTGACGGTTTTTACTGCCGACATAATAAATACAATGGCGACGAAGACAAACACGCCGATTGTAATCAATGAATCAATAGCCATGACGTTCCCTTTGAGTAATAGACCTTATGACAACGCTTTACGTTGTTTAGGTACCAATAAAAAATCCAAAAATCATTGTGTATCAGAATGCCTGAATAGGCAATCATCAGCATGAAAAACTGAGGGCTAATGAGAATTTATCGTTGAATATGACAGGGGAAAAATTGAGGGGTAATACATGGGACAAAAGAGAGAAACCACATCACTAATTCAACGCTACCTTTTAGCTAAGATAGCGTTGTGAGTCAGTTGGAGATTAATAGAGCTGAGAGTAAAGTTGTCGGCGATAACGGGCGGCGATGGGATTCCCCTGACCTAATGCGCTTAAAATATCCATAAACGTTTTTTTCATTTCGCCATCTAATAGCGTTAGATCATCTTTTAGAAAGCGCCAGAGTAGTTCAAGAGCCTCTTCATCTCGTTGTACTTGATGGTACTGAGAGGCTAATTCATTAGCCATCGTCGCGTTGTTACTATTTTGCGCTAACGCCGCTTCTAATTCTTTTATGGCTGGGCTTTCTGCTGCTTGTTCATACAATTCAATTTGTGCCAATAAACGTTTGTAATCGCTTTGCTGATATTGCAACGGAATGTTATCCAACAGCGTTTTTGCTTCGGAAAAACGACGAGTAGCAATAAAACAGTCTGCTAATGCGAGTTTAACCTCACCTTGATTTTTCCATGTTTCACTGAGTTCAAGGAGTAACGGTAACGCCTGAGTATAGTCTTGCTGTTTAACGAGTTGTAATGCCGTTTGAACGGTACGCTCTTCTTGGCTAGGTAAGTGTTTATCGAGCATATCGATGATGGCACTGAGTGGTTGCGGCCCACCTAATCCATCCACCGGCTGACCATTAATAAATAATGCAATGGTTGGTAATGCCTGAATACCAAACTGAGCAGCGAGAGCTTGCTCTTGTTGACAATTTAACGTCGCTAATTGAAAGGCACCCGCGTATTGCTGAGCGAGTTGTTGCAATTCAGGAAGTAGTTGAGCACTTTCATCACTGATGGGGGCCCAAAAGTAAAACAGCACGGGTTGCTGAGCCGAGTTGGCCAATATTTCCTGAAAATTGTGTTGAGACACATCACTATGATGAATTGGGTGCATGATCATTCCTTATTGCATTGAGGCATTGTTACACAAATGGGGGATAAAAAAGCAAAACTCAAGGCTGATTGATGACTTGAAAGAGAAAGTGTTTTTCACTCACGCATAAAAAAACCACCGAAGTGGTTTTTCTGTCAAAGCAAACAAAGGTGCTAAAAAAGGATCAGCAGTGCCAAAACAATCGTGACACCGAGCCAATTCCATTGATTTAATGTCATTTGGGTCATACTCAATGCCTTCCTTGGATGATAGCAGCAGAGGGTATCAGCCTATCACCTAGGATATATTTAGAAGAATAAACCCTTCCTACTTGAAGCAGCAGTGGTGTTGGCTACGTTCGTTCACCCCAATCATAGAGTCTATCTATGCACATGGGGACTCACTCACTTGCCGCCTACCTGCAACTCCAAGTTGTTTGGGTATACTCAGTGTTTGGTGTTGTACCATGATTGATATCTTATTTCGTGATATCACCTGAGCATGATCAGTATGGCAAACCAATATGACGAATCAATGACAGCTAAGCCGCTTTGCTGAGTAATTTATCTAATACTCGCCCAGGTAAGAGTCTTTTCAAGAGTGCAAACACTTTCGTTGGTACGGTCACTCGGTAGCGAAGCTTGGGGTGTTTGGCTTCTAAAGCATGCAATATCGGCGCTAAACACGCTTCAGCAGACAGAGCAAAAGGATGGTTTGATTGTGCATTTTCCAAGCGGGCTAACTGAGTCTGATAAGCTTGGTGGTGAAGAGAATGTTCAATATTGATCCAGCGTTTAAAGGCGGTTAATGCATTAGCTCGAAACTCAGTGTTAATCGGTCCTGGTTCAAGCAAACTAATATGAATATTGCTCGCTTGGAGCTCTAAACGCAACGTATCTGTCCATCCTTCAATCGCAAATTTAGACGCATTGTAAGCGCCACGATACTTCATCGCAGCAAAGCCTAAAATGGAGCTGTTTTGAATGATTCGTCCATGCCCTTGTTGACGAAAGTGCGGAAGCAATAAGGTTGTTAATGTATGCCAGCCAAAAAAATTGGTTTCAAATTGAGCGCGTAATGCCGCAGTTGATAGGTCTTCTAGCGCGCCAGGTTGCCCATAAGCGCCATTATTGAATAGAGCGTAAAGTTGATGATTTGAAAGCTCGAGTGCTGCTTTTACTCCCTGATGAATACTCTGTTCATCGCTGAGATCCAACTGAATACAAGTAACCCCTTCTTGCTGTAAGCGCTTGACATCATCGATGTGCCGGCAAGAAGCAATGACATGATAGCCACGTTGTTTCAGCGCTAGAGCTGCCATATAGCCAATACCTGTTGAGCAACCTGTGATGAGGATCGAGCGAGTCATAATGAATCCAATTAATGGTGATGTGATAATAGCTGTTTTAACGCCGGTTCAAGTCGTGAAAAATTAAATTTAAAGCCTAACTCTGTCAATTTCTTTGGTTTCGCACGCAAGCTATCAAACAGTAATTCGCTCGCCTCACCAAGCAGCAGTTTGATCGCCCATCGTGGAGTGGTTAATAAATGAGGCTTTCGGAGGCTCGCGGCGAGAGTTTGACTAAAGACCGTATTGGTAACGGGGTGTGGAGCACACATATTGAAAGCGCCTTGAGCATGTTCGGTTTCCAACAGAAAAATGATTGCCCGTACCATATCACTAATATGGATCCATGGCATATACTGGGTACCACGGCCAATCGGCCCACCTAATCCTAGGCGATAGGGAGGGAGCATTTTCTTTAATGCACCGCCTTCAGGCGATAAGACGATTCCTGTTCGCATCAAGCAAACTCGCGTTCTGGATGATTGGGCGCGCATCGCTGTTTGTTCCCAAACGGCACAGATGTGATGAGAAAATTGTTGGCTTTGCACTTGCAAACTTTCGTCGAAGGGATGTTCGTGTTGATCGCCATAATACCCCACTGCAGAGCCACTAAGAAAAAGAGTTGGTGGAGTGGTACTCGCATGGATCAATTCAACCAACTGCTCGGTCAACTGCCAACGACTTTGGCAAATACGCTGTTTTTGTTTGTCAGTCCAGCGTTTATCGGCGATGGGTTCTCCTGCTAAATTAATTACCGCATCGAAGCGATTAAGATCATGCAATTGATTAATATCACTAATGAACGAGATCTTAGTGTTAGCGTGGGCAAGTTTGCGCTGTGCCTTAGCGATATCTCGTGTGAGGATGACGATATCGTGAGTGATTAATTGTTTGATCAGCTCACGACCAATTAAACCAGTGGCACCAGTGATAAAAATGTTCATTTTGCCTCCTTGCATGGGTAATGTATTAAGCAAACAAACGCTTAATCAGCTTATGTGTATCTCTCTTGGTGTTCAAGCTTTTCTCTTGTCTGTGGTCATTCCGTGGAGGAAGTGTCACTCTCAATACAAAGATTGACGAAGATGACGTAGGTTATGAAAAAACGTACAATAAAATTCTTTACACACTCAATAGGCCGTCACCATTGACGAGTCGACATTGACAGAGGATGTTATGTTTGTCGCTATGGACGACCGGATTTGAGAGAGGGGAGAGATAATGAAACTGTTCTTTGCTTCAGACTTACATGGTGCTTTGCCTGCAGCCGAAAAAATGTTACAGCAATTTACCCAGTCTGGAGCGAATACGCTGATTTTATTGGGTGATTTATTAAATCACGGTCCGAGAAACCCTATTCCTGAAGGGTATAACCCTCCCGCGGTAGCCGAAAAATTAAATGACTACGCTAAACAAATTATTGCGGTGCGGGGGAATTGCGATAGCGAAGTGGATCAAATGTTATTGGATTTTCCAATCATGAGTGACTTTGCGTGGGTATTATTGCCCTCAGGACAGCGATTGTTTCTTACTCATGGCCATCTCTATGATGAGCAGACTCTGCCGCCTTTATCGATAGGTGACATTGTTGTTCATGGTCATACTCATCTTGTACGAGCAGAGCGATGCGGTAATCATTTTGTATTAAACCCTGGTTCGGTGACGTTTCCCCGATCTCAGGCCGTCGCCAGTTTTGCTGTCTTAGACGGCTTTTGTTTCACTGTCTATGGCTTTGAGGGAGAAACCTTAGCATCGCTTGATCTTTCACAATAATATTTTTTCTAAGTCATGTTGAGCGCTATTCGTTAGCGGTCAATATGACCGAGATCGCGTTGTGGATCGATAATGTCTCGTACCCGTTGTTTCAATATTTTGGCTTCTGGGAAGCCATTATCCCTTTTTCGTTCCCAAATTGAGTGTTGGTTGCAAAAGATCTCAAAACGTCCACCGGTATCGGGATGTAAAGAGACCATGTCAATCTCTTCACTGAATGTCTGCAAGAGCTCTTGGCTTAGCCAAGACGCTCTCAACATCCACTGGCATTGCCGGCAATAATAAATATCAATGTTTACTTTGTTCATAGGCAACTAATGGGCAACTCATGATGTAGAAGTGGTGACTATCCATTACCAAACAGTACCGTTGAACCATGGCTCAAGCTAGTGAGTAGTAAGGTTTTCTTATTAATGATATCAATCCTTCGGCTCTGTTGAGCGTCCATCTTAAACAGTTGAGTGATTAACTGTAGTTGCTTAGGCGTAAAATCTTTACTGTAAGACGATGAGATATCTTTAAATTCCGTCGGTGATACGAGAAGGTAGTTATCACTGATGCTCCACTCCCCAGACTCAGAAATATTAATGATATTATCTGGTCGGTCGGTTGATGAAGGTTCAATAGAATATAATTTGACTCTTGAAACCCGCAGGTAAGTGCCATTTGGCAGATATTTTACGTTTGAAGAGACGTCAACGCGATGCAGAGGTCCCACTGCGTTATTGGGTTGAGTGGTTTCGATTAAAGTGATCATTCTTGATTGCCACTCACGTGACATCAACACATTGTCTAACTTCGTTTCATTCGTCCAATAGATCCAACTACTGACAACCGTTGAGATAAGCAATAAAAATGCAGAGATTTGTTTGGTCATCGTTGTTCCTTACTGGCACACTTTATCGGTGTCATCTGGGTTAGCAAAGATCCGCAAAGTAATATTTTCCCCAGAAAATTGAGGTAAGTGAATATAGTTCAGGATCAGTTGACCATTATCACCACCCGTCGCGATCACTTCTTTTAGGATCATATCATTAGAGCGCATCGAGTGATGCTTTTTGATGCACGATTTGATTAAAGGTAGCCATGTGCTCAGGTCTGGGTGATTGATGGGCGCGCTGATCACGACATCATTGACCACGGCCAGTTGACGAAATTGTGAAGAAGACGGTGAACTAAAAAACAGTACCATGATCGGTAATAAGATGGCACACACTAACATCACCAATGAGCGAAGATCCGATAAGCGTTTCGCAGAAACCGCATCTTTGGTGCTCATGAATGTATTGTTAGATTTGCCTGTGAGATCAGTATGCCTCTCTCCTGAAAAGGCGCTCTCGTCTTGGTTAGTGGCGCTATTTTCTAACGCGATCTCTGGCTCAGCAATGACCGGTTCGGGTGGAACAATTGGCTCAACGCTAGCAATAAACTGATAACCACGTTTGGGCACCGTTTTAATGAACAACGGGAGTTTTGTTGAGTCCTTAAGCATTTTTCTTAGCGTAGAAATTGCTTGAGTCAAGCTGGAATCATCGACTTCAAAGCCTTGTTCTCGCCATACATAATTATGTAAGTCATCACGAGAAATAATTTGGTTAGGATGTTGAACAAACATAGAGAGAATACGACTCTCATTGCTGCCGAGACGCGTCTCTTCTTCTCCGGTTTGATCGACCAATAAGTTTGATGTCGAGTCAAAAATAAACCGATTGGCAAGAATGAATTTGCTAGCTAAATTGCTCATTGAGTTCTTCTTTTTAATGGTTGTTACTCAAAATGGCCAAGTTCTGTCGCGCTTGGGGTTTTACTGCCCTAGTTTGGTATTATTCGATCATATTTGTCGTCAGCAACACGCTCATCATCGATGAAACAACAATCTTTTACTGTTGTTTATCACTGCGAACTCATCGTGCTAACAGTTTTGAGTGGTATCAATGACAGACTTTTTTCATTAACCTGATCGAAATTTTTAAGGGTGAAACCTAAAACCAGTAGAGGATAATCAAAAAAAATCCAAAAAACAGTGTTTTTATGTTTTTTGACCTTGAATTTACATTGCCAAGCCACATGTTAATAGCAAATCTATGTTCTTCCTACCCATTTTAGTGTGATGGATAGGGTTTGATATGATGTTACGGAGCTAAAATGAGCGAGACGACAACCAACAACAAAGAAACACGTGGTTTTCAATCTGAAGTAAAGCAATTGCTTCATTTGATGATTCATTCTTTATACTCCAACAAAGAGATCTTCCTACGCGAGTTGATTTCTAACGCCTCTGATGCGGCCGATAAACTGCGTTTCCAAGCGTTATCCAACCCTGATTGGTATCAAGGTGATGCAGAATTAGGCGTCAAACTGTCGTTTGATGCTAAAGCCAATACGTTGACCATTTCAGACAACGGTATCGGTATGAGTCGTGAAGATGTGATTGAGCATTTGGGTACTATTGCGAAATCAGGCACGGCAGAGTTCTTCTCTAAACTTTCTCAAGAGCAGTCTAAAGACTCACAATTAATCGGCCAGTTTGGTGTTGGTTTCTACTCTGCGTTTATCGTCGCTGATGCAGTGACAGTGCGGACTCGCGCAGCAGGATTGGCGGCTGATCAAGCGGTACAATGGCACTCACAAGGAGAAGGTGAGTATACGATTGAAACGATAGAGAAAGCTTCTCGTGGTACCGATATTGTTTTGCACATGCGTGACGAGGGGAAAGAGTTCTTATCTGAGTGGCGTTTACGAGAAATTATCTCTAAATACTCTGATCATATTGGCATTCCAGTTTACATTCAAACGTCGGTACGTGATGAGGAAGGGAAAGAGACGGGAGAAGTTAAGTGGGAACAAATTAACAAGGCTCAAGCCCTATGGACTCGCTCTAAGTCTGACGTCAGTGATGAGGAGTATCAAGAGTTTTACAAGCATGTCTCCCATGATTTTGCCGACCCGTTGACTTGGAGCCATAACAAAGTTGAAGGGAAAAACGATTATACCAGCTTACTGTATATTCCGGCTAAAGCACCTTGGGATATGTACAATCGTGACCACAAACATGGCTTAAAACTGTACGTACAACGTGTCTTTATCATGGATGATGCTGAGCAGTTCATGCCATCTTACCTGCGTTTTGTTCGTGGATTAATCGACTCCAACGATTTACCGCTCAACGTCTCGCGAGAAATCTTGCAAGATAATAAAGTCACTCAATCGTTACGTAACGCTTGTACTAAGCGTGTGTTGACCATGCTTGAGCGCCTTGCCACCAACGACAGTGATAAGTACCAAACGTTTTGGAAAGAGTTTGGTCTCGTGATGAAAGAGGGGCCTGCTGAGGATTTTGCTAATCGTGAAAAAATCGCGGGATTGTTGCGTTTTGCTTCAACTCATGAAGAGTCCGCACAACAAAACGTGAGCTTAGCAGCGTATGTTGAGCGAATGAAAGAAGGTCAAGAGGTGATTTACTACTTGACGGCGGATAGCTATCTGGCAGCGAAAAACAGCCCTCACTTGGAGCAATTCAAGGCCAAAGGCATTGAAGTTATTCTGATGTACGATCGAATTGATGAGTGGTTGATGAACTACTTAACCGAATTTGATGGTAAATCTTTCCAATCTATTACCAAAGCTGGTTTGGATTTGAGCAAGTTTGACGATGAAGCTGAGAAAGAGAAACACAAAGAAACGGAGCAAGAGTTTCAAACGGTAGTTGAGCGTATCAAAACTTACTTAGGTTCAAGAGTGAAAGACGTTCGTACTACCTTTAAGCTTGCTTCAACGCCTGCTGTCGTGGTGACTGATGATGGCGAAATGGGTACGCAAATGGCTAAATTATTAGCCGCTGCGGGGCAAGCCGTACCGGAAGTGAAGTATATTTTTGAGATCAACCCAGAGCATAGCATGGTCAAACGCATGGCTGATGAAGCCGATGAGCAAGCGTTTGGTCAATGGGTGGAAGTCTTATTAGGCCAAGCGATGCTGGCTGAGCGCGGAGCAATGGAAGATCCGACTCAGTATGTTAAAGCGGTCAATGAGTTATTAACTCACGCATAACCCTATTTTTTACACGATAAAATCAAACTCGCCATCGTGCGAGTTTGGTTTTTATGAGGCTGTCTACTTCAGCCAGTATTCAGGGCGATACATTTATTCTGTTCGTACTATGAAGTGGCGTGATTCTTTAGTCTTACTCTGCTCTTTTTGGTGGATTTTATGTTAGAATCACTCGCTTAAATGATTTGGCCATCTTGTGTGGTCTCATACTTTTATGACCAGTTTTTATCTTATTATACCGAAACTTACCGTCTCTCAATTCCGTTAGGCTGTGAGCTTCGGTATATACCCAAACGACTTGAAGTTGCAGGTAGGCGGCAAGTGAGTGAATCACCATGAGCATAGGCAAACGATGTGATTGGGGTAACGAACGTAGCCAACACCGCTGCAGCTTTAAGTAGAAAGGGTATAACACAATTTTCAAAAGAGGATTAAACATGCGCATCATTCTTCTCGGCGCTCCGGGTGCAGGTAAAGGCACACAGGCTCAATTCATCATGGAAAAATATGGTATTCCACAAATTTCTACTGGTGATATGCTACGTGCTGCTATCAAAGCGGGCACTGAGCTTGGTAAAAAAGCGAAATCAGTGATTGACGCTGGTCAGCTTGTTTCTGATGACATTATTCTAGGTCTGATTAAAGAGCGTATCGCTCAAGCTGATTGTGAAAAAGGTTTTTTACTGGATGGTTTTCCTCGCACAATTCCGCAAGCTGATGGTCTTAAAGCGATGGGAATAAACGTGGATTATGTGATTGAATTTGATGTTGCTGATGACGTGATTGTTGAGCGTATGGCTGGTCGTCGAGCACATCTTCCTTCTGGTCGTACTTATCATGCTATCTATAATCCACCTAAAGTCGCTGGTAAAGATGATGTTACGGGTGAAGATTTAGTAGTGCGTGATGATGATAAAGAAGAGACTGTACGTGCTCGCCTAAGTGTTTATCATGACCAAACAGCACCTTTGATCGAATACTACGGCAAAGAAGCGGCGGCTGGACATACTCAATATTTAAAATTTGATGGTACCAAGCAAGTTGCTGATGTTAGTGCTGATATTGAAAAAGCGTTGGCATAATGTCACCTATTTTTCAATTTGTTTAGGTTAACTAACGCATTGATCATAAAAGCGACCTTGACGGTCGCTTTTTTTAAACTTTTTGGTTGTTGTGACGTACTTACTATTCTCTGTGGACTGAATCAATGGAAGTTATGCAAACGAAAAAAAAACTTGGTGTATTGCTGGCTAATTTAGGCACGCCAGATGAACCGACGCCTAAAGCCGTCAAACGATTTTTAAGTCAGTTTTTACATGATCATCGTGTGGTTGATTTGACGCGTTGGATATGGTGTCCGCTGCTCCATGGTGTCATTTTACCGTTACGCTCTCCTCGAGTCGCTAAGTTGTATCAATCGGTTTGGATGGATGAAGGATCGCCGTTATTGGTTTATTCAAAGCGGCAACAAGAGAAACTTCAACAGCGCCTTGATTATCCGGTTGAACTAGGAATGACGTATGGAAACCCAAGTTTACTGAGTGGTGTGCAAGCGTTACGAGATCAAGGCGTTGAAAAAATAATAGTGTTACCGCTTTATCCACAATATTCAGCAACTACGACAGCAGCGGTGTTTGATGGTTTAGCCAAAGCAATGAAAACGCAAAGGGTTATACCGGAAATCGATTTTATTACCGATTATCATGACCATCCGTTATACATTCGTGCTTTAGCGGACAAAGTTCGCAGTTCGTGGAGTGAAAAAGGGCAAGGTGATGTATTGATTTGTTCTTATCATGGCATACCTAAACGTTATGCTGATAATGGCGATATTTACCCTCAGCACTGTCAACAAACGACCCATCTACTCGCACAAGAATTAGGTTTGAGTGATCAACAAGTCATGATGACTTACCAATCGCAGTTCGGTAAAGAAGAGTGGTTACAGCCCTACACCGATAAAACTATGCAGGCTTTACCTTCGCAGGGGATGAAAAAGATCGATATTCTTTGCCCCGCATTTTCGGTTGATTGCTTAGAAACGTTGGAAGAAATTAGCGAAGAGAATAAACATCTTTTTCTTGAGGCTGGAGGTGAAGCTTTTAACTATATTGCTTGCCTTAATGATTCTGATCTACACATTGAGATGATGGTTGATTTAATCCAGGCTCGTTATTAGGGCCGTTATCTTACTGTGATAATGTTTCCGCAGGTGGTTAACAATGCAACCAAAGCCGTGCTGTTGTTGGATCGAAAAAATCGTTAATGCTGCAGCAAATAATAAAAAAGCCAAACGGTGATGTTTGGCTTTTTTAAATGAAGGTGACCTCTACAGCAAAGAGAGGCGGTATCGATTAACCGATTTATGCTTCAACGGGAGTTAGTGTTTCAATCTCGGTAGTGCTTTGACAAATTTTGCTCAGCATTGGCGCGATTAAAAAGGTTAAGATAGTGATACCTGCTGTGACATAACCAATTTTTCCAAACACGTCACCGTAAATAGCCAGTGATTCTTGCGCTGTGGTAATGTGTTCAGGGACAGAGGTTAAGCTAGCTACCCATCCTGCTGCAACAGCTGCTGCAGCTGAGGTTAAAAACCACATACCCATAGCAAAACCCATCATACGTTGTGGGACTAGTTGTGCCACCATCGCCAAGCCAAGTCCTGATACCAATAATTCACCGATCGACTGGAATAGATAGCTCATGACTAACCAGTTTGAACTGATGATCCCTTGGGTATTCGCAAAACTTGTCGACCAAGAAAGTACCAAGAAAGAAAGCGCGCATAATCCCATGCCAATGGCAAATTTAAACGGCATCGCTAAACGCTCACCTAACTTACCGTATAACATCGCCAGTATCGGACTTGCTAGCATGATCCAGAATGGGTTAAGAGCTTGGAACTGTTCTGGTTCAACTTGGAAACCGAATAGGCTTGGGCTAACGTTATGAATAGCAAAAAAGTTTAATGAAGTCGGCATCTGGAAGTAGAGCACGAAAAAAACCACGCCTTGCAGCATAAGAGCAAAGGCGACGAGCATTTTTTTACGTTCTAAGCCAGTCATTGAAAAAGTTTCTTTAAAATAGCAACCCAGAATGGTTAAGCCGGCTATGACCAAAATCATATGAGCTAAGAACAGGTTTTGTAAGAGATAACTAGAAATAAAGCTAGCGAGTACAGAGCCTAGGATAACCACCATTAATGAACGACGATTGACGGGTTTGAGATCGGCAGGTGAACCAACTTTTTTGAGCATTTTTAAGCACATCATAAAGTTGACTACCGTGATCGCTAGGCCAATTGCACTAACACCAAATGCCATACCATATCCCGCACGTTCAGCGACTATCGGGGTGATGATCATCGAAAAGAACGAGCCAAGGTTGATGGCCATATAGTACATCGTAAAGGCACCATCGAGTCGAGGATCGTTATCGGCATAAACCTTGGAGAGCAAACTTGATGGATTGGCTTTAAATAAACCATTACCAACAGTGATGAATCCCATCGCAATATAAATCAGCGTTGGTCCTCCCCAATGGCCATCCGTTGTCGATAAACCTAATAACAGATAACCGACCATTAAGATGATTGCACCAAGCGTGATTGCACGCTTTGTACCAATAATCTTATCGCCAATCCAGCCACCAGCGGCAACAAATCCATAAACTAAAGCAGAGAATGCACCAAATAGAACAAATGAAGTTGACTCACTCATACCTAAGATTTTGACCATATATACCGTCAAAATCGCTTGCATTCCGTAGAAGCCAAATCGCTCCCAAAACTCAATTGAAAAAATCAAATAAAATGATTTAGGTTGCTTGAATATATTCAAGTCAGACATACCGCTCTTCCTGTAAGTGCCTCTCTGTTTGTCTTACCCCCCTTACAGATAGTTATGGTTAACCCTATCTGTAAGGGGGGTAGCGCAGAGATTATTAATGTAATTATTGTTATTCCCGAATAGCGACGGAAGCTTGTATGCCCTTTCTACTTGACGCTGCAGCGGTGTTGGTTACGTTCGTTCACCCAATCACATCGTTTGTCTATGCTCATGGGGATGAACTCACTTGCCGTCTATCTGCAACTCCAAGTCGTTTGGGTATAGCAACGGAAGTCACTATCGAACCTCAGTTGTTGACGTTAAACATCCAGTCGTTTGGGTTATAAATTTAGTAATAATTTGTTTCGTTGACCGATACGTATACCGTTAAGTGTATAGTGCTGCAAGATACGAAATGAAAACAAAGAAATCGCTAAAAATCTAATGTTTTGAAAAATAAAATATTTCTAATTTTTTTAACTCTTGATATTGAGTGAAAACTAAGTTTTCATATTTGGTTACATTTTGGGCGTGGATGGATTGTGGGAGTAATTATTGCTGTTGTTTGTTGTTAAGCCGCGCTGAGTAAACGATTATCTGCATAAAGTGACGGGATGGCATCTAATCAATACCAGCTTCGAGCCCTATTAATGATCGGAGGGTTTATCCTCTTCCCACTTCAAGTAGTTTAGGTATACTTTCGCTATTGCCCGATACATAAGTGGCGTAAATAAAAGCATAATAAGAAGGTTGGCTAAGATTATGAAAGGTTGGTATCTGCTTTATTGTAAGCGAGGTGAACAAGCAAGGGCAAAGAGCCATCTTGAAAATCAAGGGGTTGAATGTTTTTATCCGCAAATGGAAGTTGAGAAAATTCTTCGTGGTAAAAGAAAAAAAGTACAAGAGCCCGTTTTCCCGTCTTATATTTTCGTGTGTTTTGATTATAAGCAAGGACCAACGTTTACGACGGTCCGTTCAACACGTGGCGTTGTCGATTTTGTTCGTTTTGGCCCTGAACCTAAAGAATTATCGGAAGCATTAGTCACTGAGCTAAAAAAACTGGAATATCTACCCGATCACGAGCAACTGGGGTTACCTGCGGTAGGACAAGAGATAGAAGTCAAAGGCGGTCAGTTTTGTGGTATTCGGGCTTTATATCAAGAACCTGATGGTGACGCGCGTTCTATGATGTTGGTGCAGATGATCAATCAGCCGGTGGTGATCAGTATTGATAATAAAGATTTGGATCTTAAGCATTGCTTAGACAATTGAGCTGCGTCGTCGAGAACGTTGGATGATTAAGTAGAAAAACTCAAGGCGCCATAGAGGCGCCTTGATTATTTATATCGAACGTTATTAATAAGCTTCATTATGTACGGCTTTCACGGCTCGACCTGAAGGGTCAATGCAGTTTTTGAAAGACTCATCCCATTCTACAGCTTTGGCGGATGAGCAGGCGACGGATGGGCCACCAGGTACGCAGCGTGCAGCAGACTCCAATGGGAACAGCTCTTCAAAGATTTCTCGATACACATAGCCTTCTTTGGTTGTTGGTGTATTGTACGGGAAACGGAATTTAGCCGTTGCCATCTGTTGATCGCTGATTTTCGCTTCTGCGGTTGATTTCAGGGTGTCTATCCAGTTATAGCCGACGCCATCGGAAAATTGCTCTTTTTGACGCCAAGCAATGGAATCCGGTAAATAGTCTTGAAAGCATTCGCGTAAGATGTGTTTTTCCATCTTACCATTACCACACATTTTGTCGGCGGGGTTGAGACGCATCGCGACATCAATAAACTCTTTATCCAAGAACGGTACTCGTCCTTCAACGCCCCACGCCGCGAGTGATTTATTCGCTCGAGCACAATCAAATAGGTTTAATGCGAGCAGCTTACGGACGGTTTCTTCATGAAACTCTTGCGCATTCGGCGCTTTATGAAAGTAAAGATACCCGCCAAATATTTCGTCAGCGCCTTCACCCGATAGGACCATTTTTATGCCCATCGCTTTAATTTTTCGTCCGAGTAAAAACATCGGTGTTGAAGCGCGAATGGTCGTCACATCATAAGTTTCGATGTGATAAATCACATCGCGAATGGCATCCAGCCCTTCTTGAATGGTATAGGTCATTTCATGATGTATTGTGCCGATTTTTTCAGCCACTTCACGAGCGGCTTTTAAATCAGGTGCGCCTTCTAGACCAATGGCAAACGAGTGCAGTTGAGGCCACCACGCAGCCGATTGTTCATCATCTTCAATGCGCATCGCGGCGTAACGTTTGGCAATGGCTGAGGTGATAGAAGAATCTAACCCGCCAGATAATAATACGCCATAAGGTACATCGGTCATTAACTGGCGTTTGACCGCCGCTTCTAACGCTTCCGTGAGTTCTTCTTTACTCGATAAGTTATCTTTTACAGCATCATATTCAGTCCAATCGCGTAGGTAATAGCGGTAAGGTTCTGGATCGGTTGAACTAAAGTAACTGCCAGGGGGGAATTCACTGATCGATTTACAAACGGGTACCAATGCTTTCATTTCTGAGGCGACATAGTAGTTGCCATGCTCATCGTGACCTTGATAGAGCGGGATGATGCCAATATGGTCGCGGCCAATTAGGAATTGATCTTTTTCTTGGTCATAAAGAGCAAAAGCAAAGATACCATTGAGCTCTTCGAGTAACTCGGCGCCTTTATCTTGGTAGAGGGCCAAAATAACTTCACAATCGGAATCGGTTTGAAAGTCGTATGTATCTTGATAGCGGGCACGAATTTCTTTGTGGTTATAAATTTCACCATTAACGGCCAAGATAAGTTTTTTATCAGGGCTGTAGAGCGGTTGAGCACCGCTGTTGAGACCGACAATCGCTAAGCGCTCATGGGCAAGAATAGCGCGCTCAGAGGTGTAAATACCAGACCAGTCGGGACCACGATGACGTAGTTTTTTAGACATTTCTAAGGCAATTGTCCGTAATGCACTGGCGTCGCTTTTGATGTCTAAGATACCAAAGATAGAACACATACCGCTTCCTTAATTAGATGATGTTTAATCAGATGACTTTAATCTGCCATTTTGGTTAAAAAAGGCAACACTTCTTTGTTTAAATAATTAATCATTGCTTGTTATAGTGAATTTTATCTAATTTAAATTGCTTTTCAGTGAATGAGTTCTAATCCGCGTCTAATAAATCAGCAATTAAGATGTGAGAAAGGATAACTAGAAAGGCGATATCCCCAATCGTGTTAATGGCAACGTTCATGGGGAGAGAAAGGGAATCGCTGATCTGACTGGATTAATGTGGCGAGTTGAGCACAACAACGAGGCTCAATAGACCTTAGTCTTCGAGCAATTTCTGGAGCAAAACGCCATTAAGCATGGCTCGTTTAATCATAGCAAAAGCCCCAATCGTGGGTCGCTTGTCGATCGTTGATGCCACAATAGGTAACTGACGATGAAAAGCCTGTAACGACTGATTTTCAACATTGCGTAGAATAGCCGGAAAAATAACCTCTTGCGCCGCAGTAATATCACCCGCGATGATGACTTTCTGAGGGTTAAATAAGTTAATCGTCATGGCTATTGCTTTACCAAGTTGATTACCGACTTGCACTAGGGCTTGCTTCGCTAGCTCATCATCTTGCAAAGCGTGTTGACAGATATCGTCAATGGTTACTTTAGGCAGATCAGACAAACTTGATTTGTAACCTTGAGCAAGCCGTTTCTTGACACGAGCGACGATGGCTGGATTGCTGGCGACGGTTTCTAAGCAACCGAAATTTCCACATTGACACTGCTCACCAAGAGGATCGATTTGAATATGACCGATTTCGCCAACGTTGCGGTTAGTTCCTAGAAAAACGTGTCCATTGACAATGATTCCAGCTCCTGTTCCACGATGCACGCTGACTAAAATAGAATCTTGGCAGTCTTGGCTCGCGCCAAAGTAGTGTTCTGCCAGCGCCATGCCACGCACATCATTACCGACAAAACACTCGACATGAAAGTGGTCTCGAATAATATCGCCAAGCCCAAGCGCATCAATTTCAATATTGGGCATATATTCAACAACCCCAAGCTCAGGGTTAACGAGACCGGGTAAGGCAATACCAATCGCAATTAATTGTTTAATATTACTTTGTTGTTGAGCAAGAAAGGCTTTTAAATGATGAATTAACCCTTCGATTAGCTGAGGTTGATGAGCGTAATGAAACTCATAGGAAGAGCAAGCCAGTTCTTGGCCTCCCAAATTATACAGGCCCAACTGAATATAATCGCGACCTAATCTGACGGCGATAGAATGAAATGGTTCGACTTCCGTAGTTAAAGAGATCGCACGTCGTCCACCGGTCGAGGCTTGCTGTGCGACTTCTTTAATCAACCCTCTTTCTAGGAGTTGGCGGGTTATTTTTGTCACACTTGCTGGTGCAAGTTGACTGACATCGGCAACTTGGATGCGCGAAATTGGCCCCTGTTGGTCGATTAAGCGATAAACAGCTGCGCTATTGAGCTGCTTAACGAGATCTACATTACCTATTTGTCCGCCATTCATGATTACTTTTGCTCGTATTGTCCATTCACTACTGTCGCTTTTACATTGAAGTCGCGGTCAAAAATGGTCAGGTTAGCAATATAGCCTGGTTTAATGCGACCTAACGTCTTATCAACACCGATGGCTTTCGCTGGGTATAAGCTGGCCATTCGCAATGCTTCATCTAAAGCGATTCCGACATGCTCAACCGTATTTTGGACTGCTTCAATCATCGTTAAGGCTGAGCCGCCAAGTGTACCGTGTTCATCAACACACTTGCCGTCTCGGTAATATACTTTCTTACCGACAAAAATAAAGTAATCCATTTCAGCGCCTGCAGGAGCTGTGGCATCGGTCACTAATACGAGCTTATCGCCTTTTATTTTGTGAGCAATACGGATGTTAGCGTAATCAACATGAAAACCATCAGCGATGACTCCCGTATAGACTTCGGGTGTGTCATAAATGGCACCAACAACGCCGGGTTCACGACCAGCCATCGGTGTCATTGCATTGAAAAGATGGGTTGCGAAAGAGATTCCTGCAGCAAAGCTTTTACGAGCTTCTGCATAAGTGGCATTGCTGTGGCCGATAGAAACAATAATGCCCGCGTCAACGAGTTGCTCAATATGTCGTAAGTCATTATTTTCTGGTGCTAAGGTGACTTTAGTTACGACATCGTTATTTTGACAAATGAAGTCAATCATCGCTTGATCTGACTGACGAATGAAATCAACACTATGAATGCCTTTTTTCATTACATTCAAGTAAGGCCCTTCTAAATGCAGACCGAGAGATTGATGTGGGTATTTTTTTTGGTACTCACGTTGTGCGCTGATGGCTTGTTGAATATCGTTATCTGACGAAGTAATCAATGTCGGGAGAAAACTAGTACAACCGGATTTTAAGTTCGCCTGATGCATCACTTGGATAGTATCTGCTGAGATTTGATCATTAAACATCAAGCCACCACAGCCATTGAGTTGCAAATCAATAAATCCAGGACAGAGATTGGCACCATTGAGATCAACATGATTGATCGCCGATGGAAGTTGATTTATCGGACAGATAGCTTGAATGAGGTCGTTATCTACGATAACGGCATGATCAGTTAACTTATCACTACCAGTGTAGATTTTGCAGTTTGTGAGCGCATACATAATCAGTTAATCCTTATCTATCGGGGGAGCTTCATTGTGTTGATATCCTTGCGACTTGAAGTCTGCGTACTGTTACTCAAAACGATGAGAGCCATGGTGATTTAGCAGGAGGTTATCGAGGCCAGCCGATAAGTAAATATAGTGGTATGGCCTACTTTTTCTCCCAGTAAGTCGGGCATCTCAACTTCAATTAGTTCGCGAAATATCTATCAATCGTGTGCTTACCAAAATCGTAAGCAAAAATAAGTTTTTGAACACCTTGTTATATAAAGAAATCATCGCTGAATAGGTTATCGATTTAGTCAATAATCTATCTTTGACTGGTGCTTTATAAGCTATCTTCTTGGTTAAGGATAGCGGCAAAGGTTTGTTTTTTTATATGGTAAAATAAGTTTTATGATCCTGCTAGCAAAATTGCTCAATTTCGCTGCTTTCTGGTGATTATGATCACAATTGATAAGGTTTTAATTTGCGGAGCAAAATTAATGGCATAAACTGACAGTGACTAAATTGGGCGATCAAAATAAGTAGCTCAACATATACAAAAATCCTATAGGGGGAACTTAAGGTGAATATTCTTGGATATTTTCAAAAAGTAGGTAAGGCCCTGATGGTGCCTGTCGCGACATTACCTGCGGCAGCCATTTTGATGGGGGTTGGCTACTGGATTGACCCAACGGGTTGGGGTGCAAACTCCGCCTTAGCGGCATTCCTAATTAAAGCGGGTGCAGCGATTATTGACAATATGTCAGTACTGTTTGCAATTGGTGTCGCATTCGGGATGTCAAAAGATAAAGATGGCTCTGCAGCCTTGGCGGGCTTCGTTGGCTTTTTGGTCGTGACAACCCTGTTGTCGCCTGGATCGGTAGCACAGATTCAAGGTATTGATTTAGCCGTTGTTCCTGCAGCTTTTGGAAAAATTAATAACCAATTTGTCGGCATTCTGGTCGGGATTATTTCGGCAGAAATTTATAATCGCTATTCAACGGTTGAGTTACATAAAGCGCTCGCCTTTTTCTCTGGTAAGCGTTTAGTACCCATTTTAACCTCATTTGCCGGTATTCTTATCGCCTTCGTACTAATGTACGTTTGGCCTGCCGTTTATGGTGGTTTGGTTTCTTTTGGCGAATCTATCCAAGGTTTAGGTGCGACGGGTGCGGGTATCTACGCATTCTTCAACCGTCTATTGATCCCTGTGGGTTTACACCATGCTCTTAACTCTGTGTTTTGGTTTGATGTTGCAGGTATTAATGATATTCCGAACTTCCTTGGTGGTGCAAAATCGATTGCTGAAGGCGTGGCTATTCCTGGAGTGACAGGGATGTATCAAGCGGGTTTCTTCCCGATCATGATGTTCGGTTTACCCGGTGCAGCGCTGGCTATTTATCATACTTCTACGGCTAAGAATAAAGAAAAAGTAGCAGGGATTATGATTGCGGCAGGTTTTGCTTCCTTCTTTACTGGGGTGACAGAGCCGCTAGAGTTCTCGTTCATGTTCCTTGCTCCTCTACTGTATCTCCTGCACGCGGTACTCACTGGTTTGTCGGTATTTATTGCTGCTTCAATGCAGTGGATCGCTGGCTTTGGTTTCTCCGCTGGTTTGGTCGATATGGTATTATCTTCACGTAACCCGCTAGCCGTACAGTGGTACATGCTGATAGTTCAAGGTTTAGTATTCTTTGTTATCTACTATGTGGTTTTCCGTACCGTAATTTTGAAGTTTGGTTTAAAAACTCCAGGTCGTGAAGATGATGACGAAGCGGTGAGCTCGGTTAAAGGTTCACAAGAGTCTTCTGAATTAGCAAAACAGTACTTAGAAGTGCTTGGTGGCCATGAAAACTTATCGAATATTGATGCTTGTATTACTCGTTTACGTTTAACCGTAAAAGATATGTCAATCATCGATGAGAAACAGTTAAAAGCACTAGGTGCAATGGGCGTGGTTAAATTAGGTACCAATAATTTACAAGTGATTCTTGGTCCTTTAGCGGAAATCATTGCTGGTGAAATGAAATCGATAGATTCCAAATCACAACAATAATCTCTCAATCGCAGAGCGAGCTGAACACTACGGTGAGCGGCCTTGATGACTGGTGATTATTCTGAAGCCTTCACATTAGTGAAGGCTTTTGTTTTGCTTGCGAAAAGATCCTGATTGACATCGTTAGGGTATAAAACGATAGATTAGGTCACTTATACCGCCAGTTCTGGTAAATATTCGTCTGAAAACCGCAGTTTTTATTGTGAAATAGGGCGGAATTGTGGATGATTGGTGGTAATACCTATGTTGAGTTGGAGATCGCCAGCTCATAACGTAGAAAATCATTTCTGACAATACTACTAAATTTTGAGGTGCTATAGATGAGTGAAGCTGAGGCTCGTCCATCGAATTTCATTCGCCAAATTATTGATAAAGATTTAGCGGATGGTAAACACACTAGCGTACAGACTCGTTTTCCGCCAGAACCGAACGGTTATCTACACATTGGGCATGCGAAGTCGATTTGTCTGAATTTTGGTATTGCTCAAGACTATCAAGGCCAGTGTAATCTGCGTTTTGATGACACCAACCCAGAAAAAGAAGATCTTGAATACGTTGAATCAATTAAGAAAGACGTTAATTGGTTGGGCTTTGAGTGGTCTGGTAATGTTCGTTATTCATCCGATTACTTCGACCAACTGTATTTGTATGCAGTAGAACTGATCAATAAAGGGTTGGCCTATGTTGAAGAGCTGACTCCTGAGCAGATTCGTGAATACCGTGGAACATTAACTCAAGCGGGTAAAAATAGCCCATATCGTGATCGTCCGATTGAAGAAAACCTGGCTTTATTTGAAAAAATGCGTGCTGGTGAGTTTGCAGAGGGCCAAGCTTGTCTTCGTGCAAAAATTGATATGGCGTCTTCATTTATGGTGATGCGTGATCCGGTGTTATACCGCGTGCGTTTTGCAGAGCATCACCAAACCGGCGATAAATGGTGCATTTATCCGATGTATGATTTTACGCACTGTATCTCTGATGCACTCGAAGGCATTACTCACTCATTGTGTACTCTGGAATTTCAAGACAACCGCCGTTTGTACGACTGGGTATTAGACAACATCACCATCGATTGTCATCCAAGACAGTATGAATTTAGCCGCTTAAATCTAGAATACACGGTGATGTCAAAACGTAAGCTCAATCAGCTGGTAGTTGAAAAACTGGTCGAAGGGTGGGATGACCCACGCATGCCGACCATTTCTGGCTTACGACGTCGTGGTTTTACTCCTGCTTCTATTCGTGAGTTCTGTAAGCGCATCGGTGTGACTAAACAAGACAATATGATTGAATTTAGTTCTCTTGAGTCTTGTATCCGTGACGATCTCAATGAGAATGCACCTCGTGCTATGGCTGTGCTTGATCCAGTGAAAATCATTATTGAAAACTTTGCTGAGAATAGTGTTGAGCCGCTTACGGTCGCTAATCATCCTAATAAACCGGAGATGGGCGAGCGAGAAGTGCCTTTCACGCGTGAAATTTGGATTGAACGTGAAGATTTTCGTGAAGAAGGCAACAAAAAATATAAGCGTTTGGTCTTAGGTAAAGAAGTACGTCTACGTGGTGCTTATATTATTAAAGCTGAGCGTATTGAGAAAGATCAACAAGGTAACATCACGACGATTTACTGCACTTATGATCCAGAAACGCTGGGTAAAAACCCAGCCGATGGACGTAAAGTCAAAGGGGTAATTCATTGGGTTTCAGCAGATAAAGCCTTGCCTGCTCAATTCCGTTTATACGATCGCTTATTTACGGTGGCAAATCCTGCCGCGGCAGATAACTTTGCGGCAACAATTAACCCTGATTCATTGATCACCATGCATGGTTTTGTCGAACCAAGCCTGAAGAATGCTCAGCCTGAATTTGGTTATCAGTTTGAACGTATGGGTTATTTCTGCGCAGATATCAAAGATTCTCGACCTGATTCGCTAGTTTTTAACCGTACGGTTGGTTTGCGTGATACTTGGGCAAAAATAGACCAAGAGTAAGCAGTTTTACGTCTATCTACGGTGATTTACATCAAGCCAACCGACTTTTAGGTTGGCTTTTTTATTGGTTTTGTTGCCATGTGATGCTTCGCGGGGGATGTCTACTTGCTCCTATCGGAATCTTCAAGTAGCTTAGAATCAGGGGCAAGGTAGGAAAAAGGGCGGGTCTGCCAGATATTTGTGTGAGATTCCTGCGATTATTGTAGGTAAGGCACATTTTTTGTATTAGTCCCTATAGTTTTACTGGGGTAATCCGATATATTTAACAGATCGTTGTATTCCCATCTTACTTAACGTTGTAGCGTTGTTAGGCTGCATTAGTTTGGTTTGTTTATGTTCACGGAGATTCACGCACTTGCCGTCTACCTGCATTGTTAAGTTGTTTAGGTTATATTCATTTTTAAAGCACAGAGCTGAGCCTTTTATGCGTCAATTTTTTAAGCGATGGCTGTTGCCATTAACGATCGCCGCCGTGACTCAGACTTCTATCGTTAGTGCAGAAGTCATTCGTCTCATCGGCCCAAACGGTGAAGTGCAATCTGCTCCGCGTTTTAGTCGTGATATGGGACAAAATACCACCAACAATTCTGAGCCTTCACGCTTTTTCGGCCCCACATCGCCTCAAGACACATTGTGGTCTATTGCAACGCAATTAAGGCCATCAGCGAATGTTTCAGTTCAGCAAACGTTGTTAGCTATTTATCGTTTAAACCCTCAAGCGTTTGAAAATCAAAATATTCATAGTTTATTGCCCGGAAGCACTCTGCGGATACCATCGATAGAACAGATTAATCGTGCGTCAACGCAAGAAGCGATCACGATTATGACGGCTCATCAAGCGCGTTTAACGGGGTCACCAGAACCAACGGTCGCGGCTGTCCCAACGCCTGCACGTCCTCCGGTCGCACCACCCGTTACTGAAGCATCACCAGTGGTTGAACCACCGGCGCCAAGTGTTGCTCCTGAGCCAATCCCTGCACCCGCGCCACTCACTGACGTTGCGCAAGCCGAACTCCTCGCTTTAGAAGAAAAAAATCATCAGTTACGACTTCTATTGGCAAAAATGCAATCTGAGGTGAGTGAGTTAAAACATGAACTGGGTGATGACAATCGAATCCGCGTTGAAGTTGAACGCTTATTAAATGAAGACCGACGCAATAATCAACAAGTTCAGCAAGGCCCTTCTACGTGGGAGCAATTATTATCCAGTACTTGGTTTGTCGCGCTATTAGCACTGATACCCGGTTTACTGATTGCGGGTATAGTCATGCTCTTATTGAGCCGCCGCTCGAAAGCCGATCAGCCAGAGCCGGTTCAATCATCAACAGAAGAGAAAGTCGCTCCGCCACCGGTTGCTCCAGTCTTACCCGAAGAGGGGGAAGAGCTAGGGGACGATGATCTTTTACTTGATGATGATCTCTTCGGTGAATCTGACAGTAGCGAAATATTGTACGGCGATGATATGGCTGAAGAAGAGGATGTCTTTGCTTCTCTTGATGAAGGTGATATAGATTTAAATCTTGACGAAGATGACGATCCTTTCGCTGGTATTGATGACGATGGTGATTTGGATACCAATTTTGCCGACTTAGCGGAAAATCAGCCATCAAGTGATGAACTTGATGAAGAAGATTTTGATCTCGCAGAAGAAGACCCACTGTCTCAAGACGCAATGGATGCTTTATTAGCTGGTGATGAGGATGAGCTTTTATCAGGCAATGAAGTTGATCAAGCGTTACTTGATGAGTTACTCATGGAAGCTGAGGTCGATGATGCGGAGCTTGATTTAGATAGTCAACTTGATGAGCTTAAAGCAGACAGTATTGATAGTGAGCCTGAGCTTACCTCAGATGAAGAGTTGGACTCGCTTTTAGACAGCATTCAATCACAAACGACAGAGTCAGATCAAGCTGATGAAGTATTGGACGACTTATTAGATGGTTTGGTTGGGGGCGATCTGGATCTTTCGTTGGACGATGACAGTACCGAATTACTCGATGAATTATTGGTGAGTGAGGAGTTATCAGAACAAGATTTAGATACCGCTGTTGATAAATTACTTGATGAACTACTCGATGAATCTGACGTTGATGAAGCGCTGTCATTTGATCACGACAGCCCGACATTATTAGATGAATGGATTGATGAGCAAGAGCCAAAAGTAGAGAGCAATGAGTCCGTCGAATCTGATCCACAAGAAGCGATCAATGTATCATTGGATGATGGAACCGAGTTTCTCGATGAACTACTCGAAATTGAGCAGCAGGCGGAAGTTGAAGATAGTGAGTTCGATAGCAATAACTTTATCGATGATCTGATCAGTAATGCTCCAGCACAAGATCCGTTACTGGATGATATTCATCTTGAGGATAAGGATGAATCAACGCTTAACCAGCCAGTTGATGAGGAGGAATTTGATTTTGATCCTCAGATTGAAGGGGGCGAAGCGGCTAGCACGAGTGCTCCAGAACCGGTAGCGAATGAATTTGGTGTTCCACAAGATGAAGATTGGTTGGTTGATGATGAAGATCCCGAACCGATTGAAGCTTTAGATGCACCATCGCCGAGTATCGATGAGGCCAAACAAGAGGTCTCTGCGCTTGATGGTGAAGTCAACGAACCTTCTACCAAAACCGATACACCTGAAGAAAGACTAGAGGTTGAAGAAGAGGAGAGCACGGACGTTGAATCGAGCTTTGAAAGTGAAGATCAAGCCTCTCTTGCGACCGATGGTGAGCCACAAGCTGCGCAAAGTGACTCTACTGAGTCAGAAGAAGATGAGCCGTTAATCGAGCAAACCGAGATTAGCGATGTTGATCATTTTATCGATGAAGAGCCTGATGCGCCAGTTTTACCAGAAACAGAAGGGCCGCTAAGCATTGATGAGAGTGAGCTTGCTGAATATACCGAGCAAGACGCCTTGGCGGATTTAGACGATGATATTGAGCACCTCGATACTGACTCGGTGACAGAGCCATCGAGCGTTACTACTGATACTGAAGACGCCGATGAGAATGATGCTGTTCAAGCGGAACAGCACGTGCCAAGTGAAGAAGAGTCATTATCCGTTGATAGCGATGAGTTAGAGAATGATGACTCAGATCCAGAGCCTGAAAGCAGCCTTGTTAATCAAGTGGCAGAGCAACCAGAGATACCAGAAGATCAAGCGCCGTCATTTGATTTGGATTCGATGTTAGCAAGTGTTGATGGCGATGATCGGGTTAGTGATATTGAGCAGCTTGAATCCCAGCAGTCTGCTTCTGATAGTGAGGATATCGCCTTTGATGCCGCTCTAGAGACCATTGAGGATCAAGCCCCTGAATCGATAGATGAGAATGGTCAGCATGCTGAACCGTCGGAAGATGGTCCATTAAATATTGATGAAAGTGAGCTTGCCGAGTATACCGAACAAGACGCTTTGGCGGATTTAGACGATGATGTCGAGGTAGTCGATGCGGACTCGATGACAGATCCCTCGACGGTTGATACTGATAGCCAAGGTGCTGATGAGAGTAACGAGGCTGTTCAAGTAGAGCCGACCACGCCAAGCGAAGAAGAGTTATTATCCCTCGATGAAGAGGAGTCTGAGAGTGATGATTTAGACTCTGAACCAGAGCCTGAAAGCAGTCTCGAAAATCAGTTAGCTGAACCAGAAACGCTTGAACAGCAACCTGACATGCAACAAGAGCAAGCATCATCGTTAGATGCGGATGTGGCGGTAGAAAGTGACCACGTTGATGAAGTATTAACTGAATCCGTCGAACCGCCTGAGTTTGCTCAGCCGGACAGTAAAGATCCATCCAGTGATGTTTCTTTAGAATCGATAGTCAATGATGTCGATGACACTATTGTCGAGCCCGATAATAGCCAACCTGATGACTCAGCCCTTGAGCCATCTTCAGAGCAGGAAGACGGTCCATTAAGTTTTGATGAGAGTGAGCTTGCTGAATATACCGAGCAAGACGCCTTAGCCGATACGGAATTTGAAACCGAATCAGAGGTTATTTTTGATGGTGATGAAGATGCTGCTGAACTTGATGACATCATGGCTAACTTTGATCAACAAGAGGAGTTACAGACACCACATCAGGTTGCTGAACATTCAGACTTGACGGATCAGCAAGACACCTCTTCAATCCCTGCAGAGCCAGAGCCAGAGCCAGAGCCAGAGCCAGAGCCAGAGCCAGAGCCAGAGCCAGAGCCAGAGCCAGAGCCAGAGCCAGAGCCAGAGCCAGAGCCAGAGCCAGAGCCAGAGCCAGAGCCAGAGCCAGAGCCAGAGCCAGAGCCAGAGCCAGAGCCNCCTGATTTTTCTGCAAACATCATACGATAGATATGATCCTCCTCTGATTCGTGGGCCCGGAGATTTGCATAAGCTATAGTGTACAGCTGGTGAATGAGCCACACCAACGGCTAGAGGCAGAGCCAGAGCCAGAGCCAGAGCCAGAGCCAGAGCCAGAGCCAGAGCCAGAGCCAGAGCCAGAGCCAGAGGATAAAAATGATGAGCCGATTGATTTCGCTACGTTATCCAGTAAAGCGTACAATGAGCAACAATTTACGGATTTATTAAATGATCCAATGGCTCGTCCAATGGATCTGTTTAATTCGCCGTTAGATGCTAAAACCATTGACAGTGCAGGCATGGATATTGATGCCATGTTACAAATGGGTGGAGAAGACTGGAATGGTTTTAGTTTAACCGAGGATCAAAAAGCCGTTATCCCTGATGAGATACCGGAAGAAGATCAAGCTATCTGGCAAGAGGAAATACAAAATCAGCAACCTGAAGTTGAAGTGGAAAATTGGGAAAATCAGGAAGATGTAGTTGATTTTTCACCGGAAAAGCGCGAGTTCATGACCGTTGATGAGTTGATGGCGCAAGTTGAAAGGGATGAAGGTTCGATAAATCCTGATGATGAAGCCCTTAAGCTGGATGTCGGTTTAGATGAATTTCCTGATGTACTTGGAGATATCACTGATTTTGATGTTGACAATAATGCCGAAGCGGCCGGTAAGCTTGATCTAGCGAAAATTTACTTGGAAATGAATGATAGTAAAGGCGCAATCAAGTTACTGGAAGAAGCGATCGTTGATGGTGATGATGAAATTCGTCGTCAGGCAAAATACCTTATTGATAGGATCAATGGTCGGCAATAGCCTGTAAAGATGGATGACTTTCGCGGCGTAGGTGTCTTCACGTTGTTTGGCGATCAGTATATACTGCCCGCCCCATTTTCAATGAGAAACAGAACATGAGAATTGCTCTGGGTATTGAGTACGATGGTACCCATTACTTTGGCTGGCAACGGCAACGAGACGTCATTAGCGTACAGGAAAAGCTTGAAAAAGCCCTGTCGATTATCGCGAATCATCCGGTAGAGGTTCAATGTGCTGGACGTACCGATGCAGGAGTGCATGGTACAGGGCAGGTTGTCCACTTTGATACCACAGCTGAACGTAACATGGCTGCATGGACGATGGGCGCTAACGCTAACTTACCGAAGGATATCGCTGTTCGATGGGCGAAAGTGGTTCCCGACGATTTTCATGCTCGTTTTAGTGCGACGGCGCGTCGTTATCGATACGTTATCTATAATCATGCTTATCGCCCAGGGATCCTATCTTCGGGGGTCAGTCATTATCATCCAGAATTAGACGTTCAGAGAATGCAGCTGGCAGGTCAATATTTATTGGGTGAAAATGATTTTACTTCTTTTCGAGCGGTACATTGCCAGTCTCGTAGCCCTTGGCGTAATATTATGCACTTGAATGTTTCTCGCCATGAGCGTTATGTTGTCGTTGATATAAAAGCGAATGCTTTTGTTCATCATATGGTGCGTAATATTGTTGGTAGTTTGATTGAAGTCGGACGTGGAGAGCAAGAGCCACAATGGATAGAGTGGTTATTGGCAGCCAAAGATCGCAAATTAGCTGCCGCAACGGCTAAGGCTGAAGGCTTGTATCTCGTTGCTGTCGATTATCCAGCGCAGTTTGAATTACCCAAAGCGCCACTGGGGCCGCTATTTTTAGCAGAGAATTTGAACTAACTGGGGCAAATAGCTTCCAATACACAGATGCATATTGATTGGGCAAAGAAATAGGTACAACCAGTTTTTTGTCTACAGTTGCGGTTTTGTATGCTTTAATCCCACGCGTTTATGTCTAATTTATATCTTTCGCACTAGCGCGGGAGATGAGAAAGTAAAAAGGTCTTGCATGAGTTGGCTTGAAAAGATTTTAGAAAAAAGCAACATTGTCAGTTCACGTAGAGCGTCTATTCCTGAAGGGGTATGGACTAAATGTACCTCTTGTGAAGAAGTGCTGTACTACGCTGAGTTGGAACGCAATTTAGAGGTTTGCCCTAAATGTAACCATCATATGCGCATGAAAGGGCGTCGTCGTCTAGAGACCTTTTTAGACGAAGATAACCGCGAGGAAATCGCTCAAGAGCTTGAGCCACAAGATAAGCTTAAGTTTAAAGATACTAAGCGTTACAAAGAACGTTTAGCGGCTGCGCAAAAAAGCAGTGGCGAGAAAGACGCACTCATCGTGATGAAAGGGCAGGTGATCGGTGTTCCGGTTGTTGCTTGTGCGTTTGAATTCTCCTTTATGGGCGGATCAATGGGTTCCGTGGTTGGTGCGCGTTTCGTGCGTGCAGTCGATGCGGCGATTGAAAATAATTGCGGGTTAGTCTGCTTTTCTGCCAGTGGCGGAGCGCGTATGCAAGAGGCCTTAATGTCATTGATGCAAATGGCCAAGACCAGTGCCGCGCTGCAGCGTTTAACAGAGAAAGGCTTACCTTATATTTCGGTGATGACTGACCCCACGATGGGTGGTGTATCTGCGAGTTTGGCGATGTTAGGCGATATTAATATTGGTGAACCGAAAGCCTTGATTGGTTTTGCTGGACGCCGCGTGATCGAGCAAACTGTGCGTGAAGATTTACCTGAAGGTTTTCAGCGCAGTGAGTTTTTGCTTGAACATGGCGCAATAGATATGATCGTCGATCGTCGTGAAATGCGTCAACGTGTGGCGGGATTGTTAGCTAAAATGACCAATCATGCTTCTCCTCTGGTGGTTTCTGTGAACGCAGCGCCAAACGAAGAAACATATTCTGTACCAGAAGCGGATAAAAAAGGGTAAAGTAACCACTAACAAAGCCAAGCATAACCATGGTTCTACGTTAGATGACTCAATACTCTATTCCTCAAGCCACATCGCCACTTACGGTGTGGCTTGATTATTTATCTCATATCCACACCTCGGCCATTGATCTCGGCTTAGAACGTGTTCAAACGGTTGCCGAGAAAGCGCAACTCACCAGACCATCTGCTACCGTCATTACGGTTGCGGGCACGAATGGTAAAGGCTCAACATGCGCCCTGATGGAAAGTATTCTTCTCCAAGCCGGCTACTCGGTTGGTGTGTACAGCTCCCCTCATCTTATTCGTTACAACGAGCGTGTACGGATTAACGGTCACGAACTTCCGGATTCAAAACATACCCAAGCCTTTGCTTACATTGAAACTCAACGTGGTAATACTACATTGAGCTTATTTGAGTTTGGCACTTTAGCTGCGCTGCGTCTTTTTCAAACTGAGCAGGTCGAGGTGATTTTGCTTGAGGTTGGATTAGGTGGACGATTAGATGCAACTAATGTTGTCGAGCATGATGTCTCGGTGATCACCAGTTTAGCGATTGATCATGTGGATTGGCTCGGTGATGACATCAACGTGATTGGCTTTGAAAAAGCAGGTATTTTCCGTTCAGGAAAACCAGCGATTTGCGGGCAACCTTCTCCACCTGCAACAGTGGCGGCTCATGCTGATGATATTAGTGCGACATTCTATCAGGTCGGTATTCAATATCACTATGAGACGTTATCGAGTTCATCGTGGCGTTGGCGCAGTGGATCATTTGAACTCAGTGATTTACCGATTCCGACATTGCCTCTTGCCAATGCCGCCACAGCCTTGATGGCGTTAGGCTGCTCTGGGCTTGATATTAGTGACATTGATGTGAGCGAAGGATTACGTAAAGCCAATTTGGCCGGACGCATGCAAGTATTACAGACTCAACCGACGATTTTGTTGGATGTGGCACACAACCCACATTCGGCTGACTATCTTGTCTCGCAATTAGAGCAGCGTTATCCACAGCAAAAAGTGCATATGGTGCTCGGAATGTTGCATGACAAAGACATTAAATCGACTATCGAAGCACTGACCCCAGTCGTGAAGGATTGGTATCCAGCTTCTCTTTCTGGTCCTCGCGCCGCAAGTTCACAAGAGTTAGTGCATTATCTAACCCCGACTCAACGTCAATATTCATCGCCAGTGGAAGCTTTTGAAGCTGCGTTGACCAAGGCACAAAGCAATGATGTTATCGTGGTTGCTGGATCCTTTCATACCGTGGGTGAAGTCCTTGAGCATTGGCAAGGTAAAGGAGAATAAATGGCCAGTAAATTTCAAAGCCGCTTAGTCGGTACGATCATTTTGGTTGCGATTGGTGTGATCGTATTACCCGATCTCTTGGACGGTAAAAAAATGCACTATCAAGAAGACGTTGCTAGCATTCCGCTAAGGCCTGAACTCGATAGTGATATTGAACGGTTTGAGATTCTTGATCCCATAGAAGATCAGGTGGCTTTGCCCGACTCTCCAGTCACCGTCACTGAATCGCCTACAGCAATACCGAAAGAGGCAAGTCATCAAACCGTTACGACGACCACACGTCCTGTGATTGAAAAAAATGATTATCAAGATAGCGCTTGGATCATTCAATTGATGGCACTGAGAAATGCAGAAAATGCTAAAAATGTGGTTGCTGACTTACAACGACGTGGTTATCAGGCACACACAAAACAAGAAAACGATTTTACGCGTGTCATTATTGGGCCTGATGTTTCAAAAAGTAAGTTAGAAAATCAGTTAGTGGAATTAGAGAAAATAACTGGCGCTAAAGGTCAGTTACTTAAATTTAAGCCATTAAATCCTTAAGAAAACGTTTGCGTTGCGCATTTTTCTGTTAAAATGCGCGCCAACTTAGAATGTAAGAACTCATGAATTGGTTAGATATTGTCATTTTAAGTGTGATCGGCCTGTCTGCGTTGATCAGCTTAGTTCGTGGCTTTGCGAAAGAAGCGTTGTCATTGGTTATTTGGTTTGCCGCGTTTTATATCGCTTCAGAATACTACGCAAAGTTAGCCGTGTACTTTAGTAACATTAAAGATGAGATGTTTCGTAATGGCTCGGCAATTGCGGTGCTATTTATAGCCACCTTGATTGTTGGAGCGATGGTTAACTACGTCATTTCACAGTTAGTTGATAAGACAGGGTTATCTGGAACCGATAGGATCCTCGGTGTGGTTTTCGGTGCATTACGAGGTGTTTTGATTGTCGCAGCAGCTTTATTTTTTATGGATGCGTTCACCGCATCACCAAACGCAGAGTGGTGGAAAGGGTCGCAACTGGTGCCAGAATTCAGTCGCCTGATTGCTCCCTTCTTCGAACACTTACAAGCAACATCCAGTTTTCTTTCTGGCGCTCACTAAGCGCCAGTTATTGTTGAAAGTCGAGGGTTAAGACATGTGTGGTATTGTTGGAATCGTGGGTACAACGCTGGTGAACCAGTCAATTTATGACGCGTTAACGGTATTACAGCACCGTGGCCAAGATGCCGCGGGTATTTGTACCATAGAAAGCAATCGTTTTCGTCTGAGAAAAGCGAACGGTTTAGTTAAAGATGTCTTTGAAGCTAAACATATGCAACGCTTGCAAGGAACGGTTGGGATCGGCCATGTGCGTTACCCAACAGCAGGCAGTTCGAGTGCATCGGAAGCGCAGCCTTTTTATGTCAATTCGCCTTTTGGTATCACGCTGGCCCATAACGGTAATTTGACCAATGCGACAGAGGTGCGCCAAAAGCTGTTTGAAAAAGATCGCCGCCATATCAACACCACCTCAGATTCAGAAGTGTTACTGAATGTCCTTGCCCATGAAATAGACTCTGTTGAAAGCGAAGTGACGCCGGAAGAAGTCTTTCGAGCTGTCGCCAATGTACATCGTACAATACGTGGCGCTTATGCTGTCGCGGCAATGATCATTGGTCATGGCATGGTTGCTTTTCGTGATCCGAATGGGATTCGCCCGCTTTGTTTAGGTAAGCGTCAAGTGGCTGATCGCACAGAATATATGGTTGCTTCTGAGTCCGTTGCCTTAGATGCCGTTGGTTTTAGCTTTATGCGTGATATCGCTCCCGGTGAAGCAATTTATGCCACCTTTGATGGCCAACTTTTTACTCAGCAGTGCGCTCAAAACCCAGTACTTAATCCGTGCATTTTTGAATACGTTTACTTTGCCCGTCCAGATTCTTTCATTGATAAGATTTCGGTCTACAGCGCACGAGTCGAAATGGGTAAAAAATTAGGCGAGCGAATCAAAGAAAGTTTTAGCGATTTGGAGATTGATGTAGTGATCCCTATTCCTGAAACGTCTTGTGATATTGCACTACAAATTGCTCAAGCGATTGATATTCCTTATCGACAAGGATTTGTCAAAAACCGTTATGTCGGTCGAACTTTTATTATGCCTGGCCAGCAGCAGCGTAAAAAATCGGTGCGTCGTAAGTTAAACGCGATTCGCTCCGAGTTTAAAGATAAAAATGTATTGCTGGTCGATGACTCGATCGTTCGTGGCACGACTTCTGAACAAATCATTGAAATGGCCCGTGACTCTGGTGCTAAGAAAGTCTACCTAGTGTCGGCGGCACCAGAAATCCGTTTCCCTAATGTTTACGGAATTGATATGCCAAGTGCCAATGAGCTGATTGCCCATGGTCGCGATAACGAAGCTATCTGTAAACAAATTGGTGCTGACGGTTTAATTTTCCAAACACTACCCGATTTGATTGAAGCGGTGCGTCTCGGTAATCCTGATATTGCTAAGTTTGAAACGTCAGTCTTTAACGGTGAATATGTGACGGGTGATATTGATCAGCAGTACCTTGATTTTCTCGAATCGATGCGCGGAGATGATGCGAAAACGCTAGCGGAAATTCAACAAGATTTAGCGAACTTAGAGCTGCATAACGAAGGCGCTTAACTGCTTTTATTTGATGAGTTTACCGAATGGATAAAAAAGAGCGCCTAAATTGAGTAATGCCGATCAGTTAAGAGATAAATGATCGGTTGAACGATCCTACAGATGGCTTATAAAGGCTCTAAGTTCCTAAAACTTTCAGCCTTTTATTTTGCAATTAACTACAGCCCTAACACTCGCCAAGCGTTACGCCCCCAATACTGAACAACTTGGAAAACTCAGTGACATTCTTTGTCCTGATTTCATCAACCAATGCTTAGAAGCTTCCGGTGTGGCCACTATTCGTAAACGTCGTATCCCTCTCGACATGGCCGTTTGGGCGGTCGTTGCTATGTCGCTTTACCGACAAGAGCCTTTGTGGTCAATTGTCTCCAAAGCACAATTAATGTTGCCCGGGAAACGAAGTCTGGTTGCCCCTAGCGCTATCGTTCAAGCGAGACAACGGCTCGGGGCTGATGCAATGAAAGAAGTATTCCATCAAAGCCAGAGCTTATGGAATAAAACAGCTGACCATCCGACTTGGTGTGGATTAAAACTCCTCGCTGTCGATGGTGTGGTATGGCGAACGCCAGACACCAAGGAAAACCGTGATGCGTTTCAATCTGCATCAAATCAGAATGGTGAAGGTAGCTTTCCTCAGGTGCGTATGGTTTGCCAGATGGAGTTGACCAGTCACATGCTGGTCGCCAGTGCTTTCGCGAGTTACAAAACCAATGAGATGATATTGGCGGAACAGTTGATTGAAACAACACCAGACTACAGTCTCACAATGTTCGACAGAGGGTTTTACTCTCTTAGTCTTCTTCATCGCTGGGCAAATA
>NZ_WXWI01000066.1:0-38094 GCF_009904895.1 Vibrio sp. V31_P5A7T61 | reverse complement strand
TCTGTCGCGATATAAGCCAATACCCACTAGCAGCCACACGACCAACTCAGCAGGTAGCTTTCGTCTTCTCATGCTGGCTTTATTCGTTTCATCAAGTGCTTGATTTATCCATTCCAATGGAAGCTCTTTTTGAAAAAGCGCAAGTGAATCAGGAGAAGCGAAGTCATCAACATCAATAAGCCAGTGAGCCAACATAAAAAATACCCTCAAACATGAAATGCTTGAGGGTATTTTCAACCAACCACAGGATCGTTCAACTGATCATTTGCTTAACTGATCGGTGTTAAGTCTATGCTGGCTTTTTTTATCAGCTGGCTTTTATTGAGAGATAAACAATAAACCCCATCCAACTGATGATTAACAGTCCCCATGGTAACCATGGCTTTGATTTTGCGCTGGGTTTGGCAGGGAGTGGCATGACTTCTTTCGTCGTATTCTCTGCCGTATGCCTTAATTGCTGAGACTTTTTTTTGGCTCTATCGGCCTGACGGCTTTTCTCTTTTTGTTGTTTCTTATAGAGTGCGATACCTTTTTCTATACCTTGCGCAATTAACTTGGTTTGTTCTTTCGTTTGGCCCGGTTTTTGTGAGGCTTTAGCAATGGCTTGTGCTTCTTGCTGAGTTTGTGGTGACGGAATAATGGTCTGTTTCATTAATAACCCCTTTTCAATATTGATCAGATTAACATGCCTTGATTCATTTCCTCAACTGAGGACGAGTAAGGTTAAAACTTGAGTTGTTAAGGCATAGGCGATGAGTCAGGATTACGTTAAAGTAGTAGGCATAATAGTATGAATTTATGATGTATTATGCGATATCCGATCGAACACTATGACCGTTATGGTTACCTTAATGCTTCGTTATGGCTCTGGTTGGGCTGGTTGTTTTTAGCTCGCGCTTGGGTCGTTTTTGTGGTGGCAGGAGTAAGCCGAGAACATGGTTCAACCATTCTGAGTTTTGTGTATCCCGATCACGATATGCTGTACTTAGGGTTAATGACTGGTTTACCTAGCTTACTATTGATGTGGCTTATTCACCTTAGACAAGAGCAGCGACGTTTACTTATCGCCGGTTTCCGTTTAGGACGCGCCATGACCCTTTGTGTACTCATTATCCAATTAGTACAAACGGTTTATCATGTTTATTTAGATCATGGCGCATTCCAGTGGGCTAATGCATTGACGCTGCTCATCTTACTGTGGTTTGGTTTTTACTTGATACGTAGTCGTCGAGTTAAAGCGTGCTTTGATTCTACTGGCCCGTTGAGTTAAACGGTTATTGATTACGTACCCAAATCTATCTTGTCGGGCGCTCTTCTTATTTCATTACCGATCATCAATGATGATCGGTATCATGACTCAAGATTCTGTTCATTTTGCCGATACGCTAGTTAAGTATTTGTTCACAGAGCAATTTGATAAAACAGCATGTCTCTTTCGGTCAACACCAATGTTTCGGCTTTAGTCGCTCAGCGCCATCTTAATCAAGCGTCAGTAGCCCTTCAGCAATCACTGGATCGATTATCTTCCGGTAAACGAATTAATCGAGCGAAAGATGATGTCGCTGGGTTGCAAATCTCCAATCGATTAGAAACACAGATGCGAGGTTTAGGCGTCGCAGCGCGTAATGCGAATGACGGTATTTCGATCATGCAAACCGCAGAAGGTGGGATGCAAGAGACCACAACCCTTTTGCAGCGAATGCGCGATCTCTCCTTACAGTCAGCGAATGGCTCGAATAGCCAAGCTGAGCGACAAGCACTACAAGAAGAAATGAGTGCTTTGAATGATGAAATAAACCGAATTGCAGAAACCACCTCTTTTGCTGGGCGAAAATTACTTAATGGACGTTTTGGTTCGGCTTCTTTTCAGATTGGTGCGGCCTCTGGAGAGGCGGTACAAGTCGGTTTGAAATCGATGCGGAGTGACCAGTTGCTAATGGGTGGCTTTAAATATGTTTCTCTTCCTAAAGATCCCGATTGGCAAGTTGAACAAGGTAATCATCAGCTTTCTATTTCGTTTATGAATCGCGCAGGCATAACAGAAACTGTCGATATTCAGGCTAAAGTCGGTGATAACATCGAGTCTTTAGCCACTTATATTAATGGTCAAACCGATAAACTGTCCGCCTCAGTTAACGAAAACGGACAATTACAGATTTATTTCGAAAATCAACATAGTCATTTTATTCATGGCCAGCCTTATTTTTCAGGTGGTTTGGCTGACCAGTTACAGCTTACCTTTGGAAAATATGAAACCGTTAATGATCTTGATATCACTTCTGTTGGTGGTGCGCAAAGTGCTGTCGCTGTGATTGATACCGCATTACAGTATGTCGATAGCCATCGGGCTGAATTAGGCGCTCTTCAAAATCGTTTTTATCATGCCATTAATAATCTTGATAATATGCATGAGCACTTGGCTGCTTCAAATAGTCGGATTAAAGATACTGATTTTGCTAAAGAAACTACTCAAATGGTTAAACAGCAAATACTGCAACAAGTCAGCACATCGATTCTTAGCCAAGCGAAAAAGCAGCCTCATCTTGCATTGTCTTTACTGAATAATTAAAAAAACGATCGTTATCGACAGGTCATTTGAAAGCTTGAGTAAAAAAAACGCTATTTTTGTTATTTTTCCTAGTTTGGTGCGTTTTTAACCACAAAGTGAGTTTTTTTAAAGAAAAGCAAAAAAAATTCTAAAGGTTTTTCAAAACACGCCGCTAAGAAAATAACTTTGAGAGAACTACCTTGGTTTTACGAGACGTCGAAAACCGGAAACATCGGAAAATCAATTGGAGAAATTACCATGGCAGTGAATGTAAATACCAACGTAGCCGCAATGACCGCACAACGTTACCTAAATAGCGCGACTAATGCGCAACAAACATCGATGGAGCGTCTATCTTCTGGTTTTAAGATCAACAGTGCTAAAGATGATGCTGCTGGTCTACAAATCTCTAACCGTTTAAATGTACAAAGTCGTGGTTTAGATGTCGCAGTGCGTAATGCCAATGATGGTATCTCAATGGCACAAACGGCTGAAGGTGCGATGGATGAATCCACCAACATTCTACAACGTATTCGTGATCTATCATTGCAATCGGCGAATGGTTCTAACTCAAAATCAGAGCGTGTCGCGATTCAAGAAGAAGTGACGGCGTTGAATGATGAGCTCAATCGTATCGCTGAAACCACGTCTTTCGGTGGTAACCGTTTACTTAACGGCACGTTCCAAACCAAAGCTTTCCAAATTGGTTCGAACAGTGGTGAAGCTGTTATGTTAACACTCAATAATATGCGTAGTGATAACGCTAAAATGGGGGGGAACAGTTATGTGGCGGCTACTGAAGCGGATAAAAACTGGACTGTTAGCGATGGCAATAATGAATTAACGATGACACTTAATGATGTGAACGGCGTAGAGCAAACCATTAATATCAGCGCCAAAGTTGGTGATGACATTGAAGAACTTGCCACTTACATCAATGGCCAAACCGACTTAGTTCAAGCTTCAGTCAATGAAAAGGGTCAACTGCAGGTCTTTACTGGCAACCATAAAGTCGACGGCGATGTGACCTTTGGTGGCACGTTAGCGACTGAGCTGGCGATGGGGGCGAGTCAAGCCGTTACTGTCAGTACAATTGATGTTACTAGTGTTGGTGGAGCCCAAGAGTCTGTTGCTATCGTGGATGCAGCGTTACAGTATGTAGATAGTCATCGAGCCGAGCTTGGTGCATTCCAAAACCGCTTTAACCATGCTATCAACAACTTGGATAACATTAACGAGAACGTTAACGCATCGAAGAGCCGTATTAAAGATACTGATTTTGCGAAGGAAACCACAGCGTTAACCAAAGCGCAAATCCTTGGTCAAGCTTCAAGTTCTATCTTAGCTCAAGCCAAACAGGCACCGAATGCCGCATTAAGTTTACTTGGCTAATTAATTTCTGCCTTTACAAAGAATCCAGCTTCGGCTGGATTTTTTTATGTTTGAAATTGAGTTAGGTGCGGCGGTTGCTTGTAATCTTTAGCCATAGACGAGCGTTATTTTTTGAGCTGGATCGCTTTTTAGCGATGAGAAGAAAAAAAATAGAAAAATGTCGACTATTTCCCTAAAGGATATTTAATTGAGGCCGTTAAAGGATACGAGAGAAATGAGGTATACCGACGAGAGGTGAGAGACTTGAAGGTATGCCAACTATCCGCCTAAGGAGATCAAACTATGGCAATTAACGTAAACACCAATGTGTCGGCGATGACCGCACAACGCCACCTAAACAGTGCGGCTGACGGTGTGCAAAAATCAATGGAACGCCTATCATCGGGGTATCGTATTAACAGTGCTCGTGATGATGCAGCAGGCTTACAAATCTCAAACCGATTGACTTCACAAAGCCGTGGGCTTGATGTCGCGGTACGCAATGCTAATGATGGGATCTCTATTGCTCAAACCGCAGAAGGTGCGATGGGCGAAAGTACCAATATTTTGCAGCGTATGCGAGATCTTGCTCTGCAATCTTCTAACGGTTCAAACTCACGCTCTGAGCGTGTCGCGATTCAAGAAGAAGTTACGGCCCTTAACCAAGAACTTAACCGGATTGCGGAAAGTACCTCCTTTGGTGGTAACCGGCTGCTGAACGGCACTTTTGGTAGCAAATCTTTCCAAATTGGTGCTGAGTCAGGCGAAGCGGTGCTGCTAACGATGGGAAGTTTGCGCTCTGATACGGCTGATATGGGCGGAAAAGCGTATCGAGCAGAAACAGGCCAAACGCCGGATTGGAGAGTCACCACTGCGACCGAGCTCACGCTTAACTATACTGATAAGCAGGGTGAAGCAAGAGAAATTACCATTAACGCGAAATCCGGTGATGATCTTGAAGAGGTTGCGACTTACATCAATGGTCAAAGTGAAGATATCAACGCGTCAGTCGGTGAAGATGGCAAGCTTCAACTGTATGCTTCTTCGCAAAAAGTAACCGGTGATGTGACGATAGGTGGCGATCTTGCTACCGAAATCGGTTTTGGTACAGGGCAAGATGTTAACGTGAAAAACATCGATGTGACTACCGTTGCCGGCTCACAAGAAGCGATTGCTGTCCTTGATGGCGCGTTAAAATCGGTGGATAGTCAGCGAGCTTCACTAGGTGCTTTTCAAAACCGATTCTCTCATGCGATTAATAACTTAGAGAATACTAATGAAAACGTCAATGCCTCGCGCAGTCGTATTCAAGATACAGATTACGCACGTGAAACAACGGCAATGACTAAAGCACAAATTTTGCAGCAAGCGAGTACCTCAGTATTAGCTCAAGCGAAGCAGTCACCATCTGCAGCTCTTAGCCTGTTAGGTTAACTGACGGTGCAATGGGCAGCATGGGTAGCTGAACGCGCAATTAGCGATTAAGCTACCTATAAGGTGGAAGGGAGATTGTTATGGAAGTACCATCCTACACATCGAACATCCAGCCTTACGGCTCGCAAAGTGGCACTAAACTTGCTTCAGGAAACGACAGCGTGGTAAGTGCTTCTTCGCAGGAGAGTCACCGTTCGGTGCGCAAGACAGAAAAAGTCAATGCGCAAGTGTCTGAACAACTAAAACGCAACCAAGAACAAGCGTTGCAAGCCGCGATTAAACAATCTCAACAAAGAGAGCGGATAAACGAGCAGCAACGCGCAGTGGTTATTGAGAAAATGGACGAGTTTGTTAATTCGATCAATAAAGGTTTGGCGTTTCGGGTTGATGAAGAATCCGGACGGGATGTTGTGACGATTTATGAAGCCTCTACGGGCGACATTATTCGGCAGATCCCTGAAGAAGAAATGCTTGAAGTATTACGACGTCTCTCTCGTGAGCAGAGTCCAAAGTCAGGCTTGCTGGTGATTAAGGCGTAATCGTATGATTGAGGTGATTGGATGAGTTTAGGCCCAATGGGGATGAACACTGGTTTTGATATCAATAGCGTCGTAAGGACGATTGTTGATGCTGAGCGTGTACCAAAACAGCAAAGCATTGATAATAAGCGCTATGATAATGAAGCCAGTATTAGTGCCTATGGCAGGCTCAGGGAATCACTGGATACCATGCGAAATCTCATGGCGAATTTTCGTCAAGAGAAAGCGTTTGCTGTGCGCAAAGTTGACACTTCTGATGACCAGATTGTTTCTGCAACCGCTTCAACCGATGCGATTGCTGGGAGATACTCAGTCGATGTGTTGCAGCTTGCTCAAAGCCATAAAATTGCGTCAGAGGTTATACCGAGTGACACAAGATTTGGTGAGGGTAAGCTGCAAATTTCTCTGGGTAAGAGACAATTCACGGTTGATGTCGCCAATAATTCTCGGCTGACAGATGTGATACGAGAGATTAATGGCCATAAAAATAATCCCGGTGTGCGAGCATCAATTATCAATGATGTCGAAGGACCTCGGCTGATCATTGCTTCTAATCTATCGGGTGAAAAACAGCAAATATCAATTCAAGCGCAAGCTGAGTCAGGTAACCCATTAAAACGCTTAGAGTATAAAACCTTAGAACAAAGGGTTAAAGATTTAGAGAAAGCACGAGCTGAAGCGCAACAAATCATTGCCCCTCTGACAGCGGAGCAACAAGAAGTCGCGGCCCAAGTCGCTGAAAAAATTGGTGCGGCTGCACGTGAAGTGGATAAAGAGCTCGCGGCCCAAGCTGAACAAGCGGTATCAACAACACAAGATCTTGATGATATCTCTGGCGAAGGGATCAAAGCTGCAGAAGAAGCCAATCGTTATTTAAGACCTGAAGAGCGCATTCCCGGTTGGACAGAAACTGCCTCAGGTACCTTGCTTGACTCTTACTCTGAACCTCAACCGGAACTCGATGAAAATGGCTTAGCAAAGGCCGCCGACATTCCTGGTTGGAGTAATACCGCGTCAGGCACGTTGCTTGATTCTTATGTGACCCCCAAAGAAGCCCAAGCCAAAATTGATGCCAAACTTGCCCAAGAGCAAGCTGCAATACAAGAAGCGATAAAAAGCGGCAATATGACTCCGGAGGAGGCAAAAGCCGCTGAAAGAGCAAAATTATCTCCTGAAGAGCTCGCGGTGCTTGAAAAAATGGAACAAGTTCAAGCTCAATTAAAAGCGGCGCAGCACTCTTTTGATGAATATCAAGGGATGATCCAAGTTCAAGCGGGGCAAGATTCGTTGGTCTTGCTGGATGGTATTGCGACATTATCCAGTGAAAATAACATCATTGAAAACGCTATCGATGGCGTTAATCTTACTCTTAAAGGTCGACATGACGCCAATCAACGGCCTGCAGAAATTGGCATTGAGTACGATAGAGATAGTGTTCGTCAAGATATTGAGCAGTTCGTTGCGGCTTACAATCAATTTTACCAAATTAGTAAAGAATTATCGGGTGTCGATCCAAGGACGGGCCGTGCTGGACCACTCGCTGGAGATAGTATTGTTCGTAGTGCCGATACGCGATTGAAATCAGTCTTTTCATCGCCGATTGAGCAAGGGCCTGAGCAGCTAAAAAGCCTGACGGAATTAGGTATTACTACCACTCGCCAAGGGAACTTAGAAATTAACTATGCTATGCTCAACCGTCAGCTAAATAATAATTTTAATCAACTGGGTGATTTTTTTGGTGGCAATCAAGGCTTTGCTCGACGAGTCGAAGAAGCCATTCAAGGATTGACTGGGGCAACGGGATCGATCCGCACTCGCGAGAACAGCATCACCGAACAAAATCGTCGCTTGGTCAATGATCAAGACGCCTTGGATCGTCGTATGGACGGTTTAGAGAAGCGAACTCACGCTAAATTTTCGGCTATGCAGGATGCAACGGGTAAGATGCAGTCTCAACTTGCTGGTATGATGAATGCTCTGGGTTAGTGATATGCAGACTGAGCTACAAGCGTTATTTGATATTAATCAACAAATAAAAGAAAAGTTAACTATTGACGACATTAACACTGAAGAAATTCATCGCTTGGTCGATAATAGGGAACAACGGTTAGCGGTATTGCTGAGTTATATCGTAGACAATCCGCAGTTTGCGCAATCACCAGAATGGCAGAGCGCGATCGAAGAGACACAACATCTTGTTGAACTGATGCAGTCTAAAACCCTGTCTATCGGTAAATCATTGCGACAATATCGATACGGTAATAAATCGCTTCAACAATACAAAAAGTTTTTATAAAGAGGAAGACTATGCGTGGTTCTTTACAAGCGTACAAAAAAGTATCAGTGGATAGCCAGCTCAGTGCGGCCTCACCGCATAAAATCGTCCAGATGCTGATGGCCGGTGCCATAGAACGTTTGATCCAAGGTAAAGCGGCAATGCAGCAAGGTAATATCCCTGTTAAAGGTGAGCGTTTAGGCAAAGCACTGGACATTATTATTAGTCTGCGTGGCTGCTTATCGATGGACGATGGCGGGGATATTGCAAAAAACCTTGATCAATTGTATGAATTTATGATCACGCAAATCACCACCGCTAACCATAAAAACGAGCCTCAACCATTAGACGATGTGATAGATATTCTGCGTGAAATCAAGTCTGCATGGGATCAAATCCCTACTGAATATCATAATTTGACCGCGACTGATGTAGGGATATAAGTTTTATCTTAAACTTTTAACCAATATCACATCAGCTAAATGCTTGGTTGCCTTATTTTTTTAATTAAATAGAATAGAAGCCACTAACTAGCCGAGTGGCTTTTTTGTTGCTGAATTTCACACGTTGTCTATTGTTTACTGAATTTGACGTACAATTTTAGTCAGAATGAGTAAATAATTGGTAATGGTGTAACCACAACGTCCCTAAATTAAGGCAAATATTCTCACCTATGCAAGGTTTAGCACAACTACTTGTCATTGAAGACGATCCTGCAATTCGTCAAAGTTTTCGTACTATATTGGAATTTGTCGGGGAGCAATGTGAGGTCATAGATTCTTCTCAAGCTGACCGTATCGATTGGTCTGCGCCTTGGTCTGGGTGTATTTTGGGCTCGATTACTACGCCTTTGCTATCTGATGAGCTTACGCAGGCGTTGAGTCAAGCTAACCATATACCGTTATTAGTGGCTAACCAACACCATTTTTCTGTTGAATATTTCCCTCAATTTGTTGGTGAATTGGAGTTTCCCCTTAACTATCCACAACTCAGTGATGCATTGCGTCATTGTAAAGAGTTTTTAGGGCGTAAAGGGATAGCGCTGTCAACGCCTTCGCGAAATAACGCTTTATTTCGTAGCTTAGTCGGACAGAGTCTTGGTATTCAAGATGTGCGTCATTTGATTGAGCAAGTGGCGAATACAGAAGCAAATGTATTGATTTTAGGTGAATCTGGTACCGGTAAAGAGGTGGTAGCGCGCAACATTCATTATCACTCTTCACGTCGTAAAGGCCCTTTTGTACCGATTAACTGCGGAGCGATCCCCGCTGAATTACTAGAGAGTGAACTGTTTGGTCATGAAAAGGGATCGTTTACTGGAGCGATCACCTCACGTAAAGGGCGCTTTGAACTCGCTGAAGGCGGAACCTTATTTCTCGATGAAATTGGTGATATGCCAACTAATATGCAGGTTAAGTTACTGCGAGTGTTACAGGAACGCTGTTTTGAGCGAGTCGGTGGAAATACAACCATCAAAGCGGATGTGAGGATTATTGCCGCCACTCATCGAGATTTAGATAGCATGATCACTGAGCAGCGATTTCGAGAAGATCTTTACTATCGTTTAAACGTTTTTCCTATTGAGATGCCAGCATTAAAGGATCGTAAAGAAGATATTCCTTTATTGCTGCAAGAGTTGATGACCCGTATGGAGGCAGAAGGCGGAGCGCCGATTTGCTTTACTCCTCGGGCGATCAATTCATTGATGGAGCATGATTGGCCGGGTAACGTTCGTGAATTAGCGAATTTAGTTGAACGTATGGTGATTCTGTACCCCAATAATTTGGTCGATGTGAATCATTTACCGACCAAATATCGTTATAGTGATATACCTGAGTTTCAGCCTGAACCATGTCGGTTTAGTTCCGTGGAAGAGCAAGAGCGTGATGTGTTAGAAGATATTTTTTCAGAAAACTTCACGTTCGAATCTCATGATGATCTTAATGGTCATTTTGATGCAGCAAAGTCATTACCGCCAGAAGGGGTGAATTTAAAAGAGCTGCTCGCCGATCTTGAAGTGAGTCTAATTAATCAAGCGCTTGATGCTCACAGTGGCATTGTTGCTCGTGCTGCGGACATGCTAGGTATGCGTCGTACGACATTGGTCGAGAAAATGCGTAAGTATAATATGCAACGCTAAAGCGACTTTCTGGCGTGGTCAATATATTGACTGTCGTTAACGCATTGAAATTATTGAATAATAGTCTGGCTTGCATTTTGCATTTCAGACTATTGCTGTATATTAAGGCAAATTTTCGACGATGAATGATCCCGTACACAAACAACAGTCGCACTTAGACTCATTGGAAGATCAAGTTGAGCGTTATAAACAAGTGCTCGATGTAATGCCTGCTGGCGTGATATTACTGGATACTCAAGGGATCGTTCGTGAAGCGAACCCTGAAGCGCAACGGCTATTGCAAGTTCCGTTAGTCGGTGAAAAATGGTACAGCGTGATTCAAGTCGCTTTCGCACCTCGTGAGGATGATGGACATGAAATCTCATTACGTAATGGCCGAAAAGTTCGCTTAGCCATTTCTGCTTCAACAACGGGCCAACTTATCCTAATAACCGATTTAACCGAAACTCGCCTCTTACAATCACGGATCGGTGATTTACAGCGCTTATCGTCTTTGGGGCGGATGGTGGCATCGTTAGCCCATCAAGTTCGAACGCCATTATCGAGCGCGATGCTCTATGCTTCTAACTTAGCCGCGGCGAATTTACCGACTGCAACCCGTGAACGATTTCAATCTAAATTGGTTGATCGATTACACGACCTAGAAAAGCAAGTGAACGATATGTTGCTGTTTGCTAAGGGCGGCGATAACCGAGTCATCCAGCCTTTTTCTGTGGCTGAATTGGTGGCAGAGTTCTCACCTATGATTGAAACGGCATTAAAAAACAATCAAATCGATTATGATTTACAGGTTGAGCAAGACGATACCGTATTATTAGGGAATGCTAACGCATTGGCTTCGGCGCTCAGTAATTTAGTCATGAATGCTATTCAGATCATTGGTAAAGGGGCGCAAATTGATGTTTTCTTTCGTGCCGTCAACGGTGAATTAAAAATATCCGTTCAAGACAACGGTCCCGGTATCGCACCAGAGCTGCATCATAAAATAATGGAGCCTTTTTTTACGACGCGTTCACAAGGAACAGGGCTTGGGCTGGCGGTAGTCCAAATGGTCTGTCGTGCCCATGATGGGCGATTAGAGTTATTGTCGCAGCCTGGTGAAGGAGCCTGTTTTACTCTGTGCCTTCCCATCGAACGTCAATCGCCCTCACCTCAATCAGATAACGGAGAATGATCATGGCGCAAAGTAAAGTCTTAATCGTTGAAGATGATGAAGGGCTCCGTGAAGCCTTAGTGGATACTCTGGCCTTAGCTGGATATGAGTGGTTAGAAGCTGACAGCGCTGAAGATGCACTTATTAAACTTAAAACGCATCCAGTCGATATCGTCGTCTCTGACGTACAGATGGCCGGAATGGGCGGGTTAGCGCTACTTCGCAATATTAAACAGCATTGGCCAAATGTTCCGGTGCTATTAATGACCGCTTATGCCAATATCGAAGATGCCGTGGCGGCGATGAAAGAGGGGGCCATCGACTATATGGCGAAGCCTTTTGCGCCCGAAGTACTGCTTAATATGATCAGCCGTTATGCACCAGTAAAATCCGATGATGACGGTGATGCGGTGGTGGCGGATGAGAAAAGCTTGAAGCTGTTAGCGCTAGCGGAAAAAGTGGCGAGAACCGATGCCAACGTGATGGTTCTTGGCCCAAGTGGTTCTGGTAAAGAGATTATGTCCCGTTATATTCATAACGCTTCACCACGTAAAGATGGACCATTTATTGCCATTAATTGTGCTGCTATCCCAGACAATATGTTAGAAGCGACACTCTTTGGTTATGAAAAGGGAGCTTTTACGGGGGCGGTGCAAGCCTGCCCAGGTAAATTCGAACAAGCTCAAGGTGGCACTATCTTATTGGATGAAATCAGTGAGATGGATTTGAATCTACAGGCTAAATTGCTTAGGGTCCTCCAAGAGCGAGAGGTTGAGCGGCTGGGCAGTCGGAAAAGTATTCAACTCGATGTACGAGTTCTTGCGACCAGCAACCGAGATTTAAAAGCTTACGTTAAAGAAAACAAATTTCGCGAAGATTTATACTATCGATTGAATGTGTTTCCGATCACATGGCCTGCATTGTGTGAGCGAAAAGGAGATATTGCGCCATTAGCGACACACCTCGTGGAGCGCCATTGCAAAAAACTCGGTTTACCGGTTCCCAGCATTTCTCCTGCAGCCATGGAAAAGCTTCATCAATACACATGGCCTGGTAATGTCCGTGAGCTTGATAATGTGATTCAGCGTGCGTTAATTTTAAGTGAACAGGCGGACATTACTCAGCAACATATACTACTTGAGGGACTTGATTGGCAAGATGCATCAGGTTTACAGCAGTTGGTTGAGCAAGAAGAAGTCTCGTGCCCCCAGATTAAGCCTGTTGCGCAAAGTTCGCCGACCAACCACACTCCAGCGAGTCCCGTCGGATTAGGCGATGAGCTACGTGATCAAGAGTTTACCATTATTATGGAGACGTTAGTTGAGTGTCACGGTCGACGTAAAGAGATGGCCGAAAAATTAGGCATTAGTCCGCGAACGTTACGTTATAAATTAGCGAAAATGCGTGATGCAGGGATCGATATTCCAGGTTGATTTGACGTGGCATATTAATTGCTCATTTACTCAATATGAATGAGAGAGTCAAAGAATTGGCATTTAGAGGTGGTTATGAGATTAGATGGCTTAAACAGTGAGATGCAAGCAATGATGGCGGAAGCAGCGAATGCTCGTCCGGCGGCAACTGGACAAAAAGTTGGCGCTGATTTTAGCCAAATGCTGACTCAAGCCATCAATACTGTTAATGGATTACAGCAGTCATCGAGTAACCTACAGACACGCTTTGATCGCGGAGATGAAGGTATCTCTTTGTCTGATGTGATGATTGCTCGTAATAAATCGAGTGTGGCGTTTGAAGCGACTATTCAGGTACGTAATAAGCTCGTTGATGCGTACAAAGAGCTGATGAACATGCCAGTATAACCATAGGATGTAAACTGTGGCCGAAGATAAACAAACAACCGATCTGGCAATATCTTCTGGTGGAGAGCAGGCGCTTTCTACCTCGATGAGCTTAGATGATGGCTTACAAAATCCCGATTTAGAAGAAAAAAGTACTTCTAAGCTTGATTTTGCCATGGGCGATTTAGATCTCTTGCGACAAATTGTACTTGTCCTATCTATCTCTATTTGCGTCTCATTAATCGTGATGTTGTTTTTCTGGGTCAAAGAGCCGGAAATGCGTCCGCTGGGTGCTTTTGAAACTGAAGAGTTGATCCCCGTTTTGGATTATCTCGATCAGCAAAAACAGAACTATCGATTAGACGGCAATACGATTTTAGTACCCAGCAAAGATTTCAATAGTATTCGACTCAATATGGTTCGTTCTGGGTTGCATCAAACTCGTCATGCTGGGGATGATATTTTATTACAAGATATGGGCTTTGGCGTATCTCAGCGTCTTGAACAAGAAAGACTAAAACTCAGTCGCGAGCGGCAATTAGCTAAAGCGATTGAAGAGATGCGTCAAGTCAACCGCGCTCGAGTCTTGCTTGCCTTACCACAACAAAGCGTCTTTGTACGCCATAACCAAGAAGCTTCTGCCTCGGTATCATTAACCTTACGTACAGGAATGAACTTGAAGCAAGAAGAGGTTGATTCTATCGTTGATATGGTTGCCAGTGCGGTACCCGGTATGCGTCCGACTCGAGTGACGGTCACTGACCAACACGGACGCTTACTCAGCTCAGGTTCACAAGATCCAATCGCCACGGCTCGTCGCAAAGAGCAAGAGCTTGAGCGCCGTCAAGAAGAAAATTTACGCAATAAAATTGATTCAGTCTTGATCCCAATTTTAGGCTTAGGCAATTACACGGCCCAAGTTGATATTGAATTGGATTTCAGTGCGATTGAGCAAACCCGTAAAGTTTTTGACCCAAATACTCCAGCTACGCGCAGCGAATATACCTTAGAAGACTATAATAACGGTAATGTTGTGGCCGGAATTCCTGGCGCATTGAGCAATCAACCCCCCGCCGATGCTTCTATCCCACAAGATATCGCCCAAATGAAAGATGGCTCTATTTTGGGGCGAGGCTCTGTTCATCGTGAAGCGACACGCAACTTTGAACTCGACACCACGATCAGCCATGAGCGGCGTCAAACAGGGGTGATTAATCGTCAGACGGTGGCGGTGGCAATTAAAAATCGCGCTGTAGTTAATCCTGAAACAGGACAGGTGACTTATCAAGCATTAAGCGAGAGTGAAATCAATGCAATTCGTACCTTATTGATAGGTACGGTTGGGTTTAATGAAAATCGTGGTGATTTACTTAAAGTACTCAGTATGCAGTTTGCTGAACCAGAAACTGATCCATTGATTGATATTCCTATTTGGGAAAACCCACACTTTAACGATTGGGTACGTTGGTTAGCCAGTGCGCTAGTGATCATTGTGATTGTTCTGGTCTTGGTGCGCCCCGCGATGAAGAAACTGCTTAATCCAGCGGTTGATGATGACGATCAATTATATGGACCTGATGGTTTACCGATAGGAGCTGATGGTGAAACCAGCTTAATTGGCAGCGATATTGAAGGGGGCGATCTCTTCGAGTTTGGCTCAGGAATAGATTTACCTAACCTACATAAGGATGAGGATGTGCTCAAAGCAGTACGTGCTCTCGTGGCTAACGAGCCTGAACTTGCGGCTCAAGTAGTGAAGAATTGGATGCAAAATGCCTAACGATATAGTCAAAAAAGACGGTGCTGAAGAAGGGATTGATATTTCAACGATTCCTGGTGAAGAGCGCGCGGCCATTTTATTACTGAGCCTCAATGAAGATGATGCGGCTGGGATTATTCGTCACTTAGAACCCAAGCAAGTGCAGCGAGTGGGCAGTGCGATGGCAAAAGCAAAAGATCTCAGTCAAGATAAAGTCAGTGCCGTCCATCGTGCATTTTTGGAAGATATTCAAAAATATACCAACATTGGTATGGGCAGTGAAGACTTTATGCGTAATGCACTTATTGCCGCATTAGGTGAGGATAAAGCGAATAACTTGGTCGACCAAATTCTCCTAGGGACCGGTTCGAAAGGGTTAGACTCGCTGAAATGGATGGATCCTAGACAAGTGGCGACGATCATTGTTAATGAGCACCCACAAATTCAAACCATTGTTCTCTCCTACCTTGAGCCGGACCAATCAGCAGAAATTCTCGCGCAATTTTCTGAGCGAGATAGGCTTCAATTATTAATGCGTATCGCTAATCTTGAGGAAGTTCAACCATCAGCACTGGCTGAGTTGAACGAGATCATGGAGAAACAGTTTGCGGGTCAAGCAGGTGCGCAAGCGGCGAAAATTGGTGGCTTGAAAGCGGCTGCTGATATTATGAACTATCTAGATAATAGCATTGAAAGCATCGCTATGGAGCAGATGCGTGAGCAAGATGAAGATCTCGCTACCCAGATTGAAGACCTGATGTTCGTGTTTGAAAACTTGGTCGAAGTGGATGACCAAGGTATCCAAAAACTACTTCGAGATGTACCACAGGATGTGTTGTTGAAAGCGCTCAAAGGTGCCGATGAAGCGCTACGAGATAAAATCTTTAAGAACATGTCTAAGCGTGCCGCTGAACTGATGAAAGATGATTTGGAAGCGATGGCACCGATTAAAGTGTCGGATGTTGAATCGGCTCAAAAAGAAATCTTGGCGATTGCTCGTAAGATGGCTGACAGTGGCGAGTTGATGTTGTCTGGTGGTGCAGACGAATTCTTGTAATCGAGGTACGGTGGTTTGCTACCTTGTGCCCTCGATGTCTTTCTTAATGAACTAGCGGCCTTTTTAGTTCGCGATAGGATGTTTCATGACTGGACAAAGAAAACGGGGTTTTATCCGTTTAGGCTCGGATGAGAATGTTGAGCCACCCAAAAAATGGGGATTACCAGATTATGGCGCAGAGCTGGGTAAGAAAGCCAAAGAAACGGCGATGAATTATGATCCCGCTTGGATGCCAAGTTTTGATGATCCTGAACCTGAGCTACCACAAACCTTAACGGATGAAGAAATTGAGTTAATCAAACGCTCCGCTTATCAAGAAGGCATCGAGCAGGGCAAAGCAGAAGGGTACCAACAAGGATTTGAACTGGGTAAACAAGGCGGTTTTGAGGTTGGCCACCAAGAAGGATTACAAACGGGTAAAACAGAAGGGCTTGAAGCGGGGCAACAAGCCATTCAAGAGCAGGTGAATGTTTTGATTACATTGGCCGATCAATTTGCTCAACCATTACAATTAATGAATGCACAAGTTGAAAAGCAGCTTGTGGATATGGTACTGACTTTAGTCAAAGAAGTGGTGCATGTGGAAGTTCAAACCAATCCACAAGTGATTTTAGATACGGTGAAAGAGTCAGTCGAAGCACTCCCTGTGACTGGACATGCCATTCATTTAAAACTCCATCCTGAAGATTATGAATTGGTTAAAAATGCTTATGGTGAAGCGGAGTTAAATTCACGTCAATGGACACTCAGTAGTGAGCCAGCCTTAAATCGTGGTGATGTACAAATCGAAGCCGGTGAGTCGAGTGTCAGTTACCGTATGGAAGAGCGCATTCGTAGCGTATTACAACGCTTTTGTGGCACAAATCGCCACCAAGTAGGACAAGAGTAATGTTGTCACTGGCCGAACGATTAGCACAGTACAAAACACAAGGCTTAACAACCAGACCTGTCGCGTCAGGCAAGCTGGTACGCGTCGTTGGACTGACGTTAGAAGCAACGGGGTGCCGAGCACCAATTGGTAGTTTATGTAAAGTCGACACCATGTCTGGTGAAATGGAAGCGGAAGTGGTTGGGTTTTCTGGTGACAGTCTGTTTCTGATGCCCAGTGAGCAAGTCAACGGTATCTTGCCGGGAGCCAAAGTAACCCCACTGACCGAAGAGGCAGGATTAGCGGTAGGGATGGAGCTACTGGGTCGAGTGATTGATGGTGTCGGCAATCCTTTGGATGGACTTGGACCGATTTACACCGATCAACAGGCCACGTTTAATGCTCAACCGATAAACCCTTTATTGCGTAAACCGATCACCGAACCATTAGACGTTGGAATCAAAGCCATTAATGGGTTACTGACGGTTGGTAAAGGCCAACGTATCGGTCTTTTTGCAGGCTCTGGTGTCGGTAAATCGGTTACATTAGGGATGATGACTCGTGGCACCACTGCGCAAGTGGTCGTGGTGGGACTAATTGGTGAACGTGGCCGAGAAGTAAAAGAGTTTATCGAAGAAATACTTGGCGTGGATGGCCGTCAACGCGCTGTTGTAGTCGCAGCGCCCGCAGATTCCTCGCCACTGATGCGTTTGAAAGGTTGCCAAACGGCATTGGCTATCGCGGAATATTTTCGCGATCAAGGGCTCGATGTACTCTTATTGATGGACTCATTAACTCGTTTTGCTCAAGCGCAACGGGAGATCGCACTATCGGTGGGAGAGCCGCCAGCGACTAAAGGTTATCCACCTTCGGTGTTTGCTAAATTACCCGCATTGGTTGAACGAGCGGGCAATGGTGGTCCGAACCAAGGCTCGATCACCGCCTTTTTTACGGTGTTGACCGAAGGGGATGATTTACAAGATCCGATAGCTGATGCGTCGCGCGCCATTCTGGACGGTCATATTGTTCTCTCAAGAGAAATGGCAGACGCTGGTCATTATCCCGCGATTGATGTTGAAAAATCCGTCAGTCGGGTAATGCCACAAATCACCACAGATGAGCACATGCTGATGTCTCGAGCGGTACGACAAATCTTATCGATTTGTCGTAAAAACCAAGACTTAGTCTCAATTGGCGCCTATAAACCTGGCACCGATAAAGCGATTGATAGTGCATTTACTCTCAAACCAAGGTTGGATCAGTACCTTCAACAAGAAATGAAAGAGTCGGTACCTTATGAGATGTGCGTTGGTATGTTAAAAAATGTCTTGAGCATGGAGTAGTCTTGCTATGGACAATGCGTTGGAATTTTTATTAGACCAAGCCAAAGAGAAAGAAAGCCAAGCAATAATGGTATTGAGTAAGGCTCGTAATGAGCTTGAAGGTTACTATCAACAATTAAAGCAAATTGAGCAGTATCGACTTGAATATTGCCAACAGCTTGTCGAGCGGGGTCAAGCGGGATTGTCCGCCAGTCAATATGGTCATTTAAACCGATTTCTTACTCAGCTTGATGAAACCCTAGCTAAACAACGTGGCGCAGAAAACCATTTTAAGCAGCAAGTTGAGAATAGTCAGCAACATTGGTTACATATTCGGCAGCAACGTCGTTCATACGAATGGTTAATTGACAAAAAACGCACGGAGCAACGGCGCATTCAAGAGCGAAGAGAACAAAAGCAAATGGATGAATTTTCGACGCTCAATTTTAATCGTCAACGGAATATTCCTAAGTAATTATCCCGTTCAGATTGTTCTTTGTCTGACCGCGATACTGGTGCTTGGTGCTTCTAAACTTTATCCGTTCCAATACTTTATCCATTCCAATAAATAGATCTCATTGTGGCGTAGTTTTTGCATTCATTTAGGCACAGAATCCGATCATCTCATGCTACACACGATAACTATCGCGCGTGGCTTTATGATTCAGTATCAATGCGAGCGATGTGCCTATGAATATTAATTCAACTTCTTCTGTCGATAACACTTCTATTGCCAATTTGGCAAAAGGCTCCGTTGGGCAAAGTGGTCAAGATTCAGCAAGCGCTGAGCCAAGCAGTTTTCTCGATAAGTTAACCGCACTGCTGTTTAGCGCCAAAAGTGATACTCAAACGGCTAAGCACAATGAGGCTTCGATAGCGACGGTAGTATCGAGTGATGAAACTAGCTCTGAACTTTCAGCATCAGAACCCTCTGATGAACGACAGACTTTCGCCGAGTCTGATTCTGAGCACACGGCTTCATTTGACGCCGCTGTCGATGTTGGCCTCACACGTGCAATCGCTGAACCTCAATCTGAACCGCTCCTGGAGAATAAAAGCACGCAAGTGATGAATGAAGGCGATGACTTGCTGGTACGTTTACAGCAGGCTAATCAGGTGCTCACTGGGCATAACGGCAAGCCTTTGCCTCATAGTCTCTCCGCTAAGCATGACGATGCTGAGATAGCAGTACCGGTTGTTGCTGACCAATACTCGCACTCAGATGACTGGACATCACCAATACAAACTCAGGTGATGTATGGCGCGAGCACTTTAGACAATAGCACTCGTCATCAATATGGCGATGATGGTGAGAATGAGCGGAACAACACAGTCGTATCTCATCGGGTCACTGAACTTGAGACTGATCTCGCGTCAATGGTTGCTCATCCAGAATTGACGGAGCGAGACGCTATCAGTAATACAGCGTTAACGACCGATATTCATCTTCCAATCGATAGTCAACCCACTTTATTAACCGATGAACTTGATATCGATCCGAGCTTGGTTACTCAAGCCACCCATCTCTCGGCGAACCCACATAGTCAATCTTCTTCTGGATCAATTGATGGAGATCTCTCTAAAGTTGAAGGTCATATAGAGCTTCAAGATGGGCAACGTACCAAAAAAGCGGTTGCGGTCGGGGTCTCTGCGGCATTAGCGACACAGTCCGCTGCTGCTTCTCCTGTTGGAGCATCTCAAACAATAGCTGCTCCTGTTAGTACAGCGATGAGCAACGCTACTTCACTGGATGCTGAGATGAGTAGTACAACGGCCGTTAATCGAGCGGCTGGTCAAGCGATGGCTCAGCCAGATTTAGTAAATACTCAAGCGGCTAACGCCGCCTTAGCGAGTTCAATGTTGCTTGCCGGAGCAGCAGGAAAAACGCGTTCGGCGAGTGATAGCGATGATACCTCATTAGCTCAACAAATAGCGGCAACCGCGACCCAGTCTGGGGTAAGTAGCTCGACACCATTGCGTCATGAAGCGACGCCGATTCAAGCTCAACCACTGCCTTTGATGCTCAATAAAGGATTGGTTGCGGATGAGATGGCTGAGCGGATCCAAATGATGATGTCGAAGAATTTAAAAAATATTGATATCCGGTTGGATCCGCCAGAGTTAGGCCGATTGCATATTCGTATGAATATGCACGCTGATGGAGCTAGTATTCAATTTACGGTAACCAATGCTCAAGCACGAGATGCTTTAGAGGGCGCGATGCCTCGTTTAAGGGAAATGTTAGCCCAACAAGGTGTACAATTGGCGGATACATCAGTACAACAGCAGAGCTCGGGTCAGCAACAAGGTTATGCTGCTGAGCGAGGCCAGTCTGGTCATTTAAGTAACGATGATACGCTATTAGGCGATGAAAACATTGATGCTAACGTCAAACTTGATTTGAATGTGACAACAAAGCGTGATGGAATCAGTTATTACGCTTAAACTAATAAAAATAAACAAAACCACGTAGAGGATGTTATGGCTGCTGATGAAAATTCACAAGATGCACCGAAGAGTAAAAAGAAACTGCTGATCATTATTGTTGCGGCGGCGGTTTTGCTGTTAGGTGGCGGCGGTGCAGCGTTCTTTTTAATGGGATCTGGCAGTGATCAGCAAAGTGCCGATACAGCGAATCGCCGAGCGGCACCTAGCGTTGCTCCAGTTTCTTACGTTAACATTGCTCAGCCGTTTGTGTTTAATGTCAGTGGTGATACTCGGGGACGTATGGTCCAAGTTAAAGTCCAACTGATGGTTCGTGGTACTAATAACGAAAATCTAGCTCGTTTTCACTCCCCGTTAGTAGAAAGTACCTTATTGGCGACGTTTGCTTCAGCGACGGTTGAACAACTGCGTACTCCATCGGGGCGGGTTGAATTACGAGATAAAGCCACCGAAGATATTAAAGCCGCCATGACACAAGTGGTGGGAGAACCCGTTATTGAACGCGTTTTATTTACCGATTTTGTAATGCAGTAGGTGAGTCCGTGACCGATTTACTAAGCCAAGACGAAATTGATGCGCTCCTTCATGGCGTTGATGGAGTGGATGACGAAGAAGAAGAGTTAGATTCGTCGACTGCCTCTTCATTTGATTTTTCGTCACAAGATCGTATCGTTCGTGGACGAATGCCGACGCTTGAGCTGATTAATGAACGCTTTGCACGGCATATGAGGATTAGTCTGTTTAATATGCTGCGTAAAACCGCCGAAGTTTCGATTAACGGCGTACAGATGATGAAGTTTGGTGAATACCAAAATACACTATACGTTCCGACCAGTCTTAACATGGTGCGTTTTCGTCCATTAAAGGGGACAGCGCTGGTGACAATGGAAGCGCGACTGGTATTTATTCTGGTTGAAAACTTTTTTGGTGGTGATGGCCGCTATCATGCGCGAATTGAAGGTCGAGAATTTACACCAACCGAACGACGAGTTATCCAATTATTGTTGAAAATCGTTTTTGCCGATTATAAAGAAGCATGGTCACCAGTAATGGGGGTCGAGTTTGAATACTTAGACTCGGAAGTGAATCCGAGTATGGCGAACATCGTCAGTCCAACCGAGGTAATCGTTGTCTGTTCATTCCATATTGAAGTGGATGGTGGAGGCGGTGATTTCCATATGGTCATGCCTTATTCGATGGTTGAACCGATTCGAGAATTGCTCGATGCAGGGGTTCAATCGGATAAAATGGAAACCGATGTTCGCTGGAGCTCAGCACTACGCGACGAAATTATGGACGTGCCGATTAATTTTCGAGTCAATTTATTAGAGCAAGACATCGCACTGCGAGATCTAATGGATTTGCAGGTTGGCGATATTATCCCGATAAAAATGCCAGAACATGCCATTATGTTTGTCGAAGAGCTACCCACTTATCGCGTTAAAATGGGACGCTCAGGTGACAAACTCGCGGTGCAAATTTCGCAAAAAATCAAACGTCCTGAAGCAATGAAAACCGATTTGGCCTTTTTAGGTAAAGATATCATTGCTGAATTAGAAAATGACGAATTAGCCGATGAAGAACAATCTTAAGCGTAAGAATAGGTAGCAAAGATGTCAAAATCAGATGATCAAAAATTGGCAGATGAATGGGCGGCAGCATTGGGCGAAGATCCGAATGCTCCTGATGTTGATGTCGATGAAATATTAGCAGCCCCATTGGATGAATTAAAAGATACTTCACCGCCGATCACTGAAGATGAGCGGCGTAAGTTAGATACTATCATGGATATTCCGGTGACCATTTCGATGGAAGTGGGCCGATCTAAAATTAGTATTCGTAACTTGTTGCAATTAAACCAAGGTTCAGTCGTGGAATTGGATAGAATTGCCGGAGAATCACTTGATGTTATGGTCAATGGAACCTTAATTGCTCATGGTGAAGTCGTTGTCGTCAATGATAAGTTCGGTATCCGTCTCACGGATGTTATTAGTCAAACAGAACGGATTAAGAAGCTGAGATAGCGGATGAAAAAAATCTTAGGGCTAGCCTTGCTCAGTTGCCCAGCTTTTGCCGCTCCCAGCAGTTCGTTGGATATAGCGACCACCTTAGGGTCGCTTTTATTCGTCCTGGGTTTTATTCTGTTTCTAGCTTGGTTACTTAAACGGATGAAAGTCCCGGTTTTTGGTCAGCAAAAAGGATTTCAGATCATTCGCCAGCTTCCGGTTGGGACCAAAGAACGAATCATGATAGTCCAAGCAGGGGAGGAGCAGTTTTTGATTGGGGTGACCAGTCATTCGATCCAATTGATTGCTAAATTAGACTCACCATTAACTCAGGAGGCGCAAGATCCAACGCCTTTTGCTCATCAATTGACGCAGCTGCTAAAAAAACATGACAAATAATCGCCAATATCACCGACTCACCCATTTACTCTGTAAAGCAATGATGCTGCTCAGTTTACTTATCTGGGCGTTTTCCTCCCCACTTTATGCTCAGCAAGAGCTTGCTACGGCCATTCCTCCCACTGCTGCTGGTGCGCAAGGTGTTACCGTGTCAGCAATGGAGAGGGAACAAGCGGGTTCAAGGAGTTTAGCCTTATCCAGCCGTAGTGGCGGCGGTGGGATCCCCGCATTCACGATGACCACGAATGCGGATGGTGGTGAAGATTATTCGATTAATCTACAAATTCTCGCTTTAATGACCATGCTGGGTTTTTTACCAGCCATGGTTATTTTAATGACGTCATTTACGCGCATTGTTGTCGTGATGTCGATTTTGCGTCAGGCGATGGGCTTGCAGCAAACTCCCTCGAATCAGGTCATTATTGGTATTGCGATTTTTTTAACGTTTTTCATTATGTCGCCAGTGCTCAATCAAATCAATGAACAAGCCGTACAGCCTTATCTTAATGAGCAGATCAGCGCTCGGCAGGCATTTGATTTGGCCCAAGATCCGATGAAATCTTTTATGCTTAAACAAACGCGACTCAAAGATTTAGAGACGTTTGTAAACATTGCCGGTTCGAATGCGCAAAATCCGGAAGATGTCTCGATGGCGATTCTTATTCCTGCGTTTATTACCTCTGAATTGAAAACGGCATTCCAAATCGGTTTTATGCTCTTTTTGCCTTTTCTTATTATTGATTTAGTGGTGGCTTCGGTATTAATGGCGATGGGTATGATGATGTTGTCCCCGATGATCGTTTCCTTACCCTTTAAGCTGATGTTATTTGTCTTAGTTGATGGATGGAACTTAATTTTATCGACCTTGGCGGGCAGTTTTGCTTTATAGCGGGAGAGACAAATGACACCTGAGCTGTTTGTTGAATTATTCAATGAAGCATTATGGTTAGTGCTGATCATGGTTTGCGCCATCATTGTACCTAGCCTAATGATTGGTTTAGTTGTGGCGGTATTTCAAGCTGCAACCTCAATCAACGAACAGACATTAAGCTTTTTACCACGTCTGATTGTGACTTTATTGGCATTAATGATGTTTGCTCATTGGATGACTCAAATGTTGATGGAGTTTTTCTTCGCCATGATTGAGCGCTTGCCACAAGTCTTATTTTAGGAGCTGCGATGGAATACCCAGCCAGTGTAGTCCTAGATTTTATTGCACACTACTTTTGGCCCTTTACACGTATTTCAGCCATGTTGATGGTGATGACCGTCACTGGCGCGCGGTTTGTGTCGCCGCGTATTCGCCTGTATCTTGGTTTAGCGATCACACTCGCCGTAATGCCAGCTGTGCCAGCGATTGCCGATGATTTGCAACTCCTCTCGTTTCAAGGTTTTTTAACCACACTAGAACAAATCATTATTGGTGTGGCGATGGGGATGGTGACTCAGTTTTTAATTCAAACCTTTGTTATCCTTGGTCAAATACTCGGTATGCAAGCCAGTTTGGGGTTTGCTTCTATGGTTGATCCTGCTAATGGACAGAACACGCCGCTGTTAGGCCAATTGTTTATGTTTTTAGCAACGATGTTTTTTTTAGCGACGGATGGCCATTTAACCATGATTCAGTTGGTGGTGCTGAGCTTCACCAGTTTACCGATTGGCGCAGGATCGCTGACTAATGTCGATTATTATGAGCTCTCCCAATGGTTAGGGATTATGTTTAAAGTGGCGTTGAGTATGTCACTTTCGGGGATCATTGCGTTATTAACCGTTAACCTTTCCTTTGGGGTAATGACTCGGGCTGCACCACAATTGAATATCTTTTCTCTAGGTTTTTCTTTTGCACTTTTGGTTGGTTTATTGATTTGTTGGTATATCGTTAGCGGTTTATTTACGCACTATGATCTGTTTTGGGCAGAGGGTGAGCAGCAACTGTGTCGTTTGATCCGCTTGAACTGTTAGGAGAAACCCGTGGCAGAGTCTGATGGACAAGAAAGAACCGAAGAGGCCACCCCCAGGCGCTTGCAACAAGCCAAAGAAAAAGGGCAGGTTGCAAGGTCGAAAGAGTTAGCGTCGGTATCGGTATTAATCATTGGTTCGGTAGCCCTAATGTGGTTTGGCGAAATGTTAGCCAGTCGCTTGTATACCACGATGGGACGGTTGTTTTCTCTGAGTCGTGAAGAGATTTTTGATAGCAGCAAACTGTTCGATATTATTGCTGGTACGCTGACCCATTTAATTTTCCCACTACTACTGATCCTCATTACCTTATTTGTGGCTGCGCTGATCGGGGCTGCTGGTATTGGCGGGGTTAGTTTTTCTGCTGAAGCGGCAAGACCTAAACTTTCTAAAATGAACCCACTTAGTGGTTTTAAACGTATGTTTGGTGTAGAAAGTCTTGTGGAGTTATGTAAATCAATTTTAAAGGTATTGTTAATTTCTGGTGTGGCTTTTTATCTGATTGACGCCTCAAAACATGATCTTTTTCAACTCAGTATTGATGTTTACCCACAGAATATTTTCCATGCTTTAGAAATTCTACTCAATTTTATTTTGTTGATCAGCTGTTCACTGCTGGTAGTCGTCGCGATTGATGTGCCTTTTCAGATTTGGAATCATGCTGAACAACTGAAAATGACCAAGCAAGAGATTAAAGACGAATACAAAGATACGGAAGGTAAACCTGAAGTCAAAGGTCGGATTCGGATGTTGCAGCGTGAAGCGGCACAACGCAGGATGATGGCCGATGTCCCTCAAGCGGACGTCATTATCACCAACCCCGATCACTTTTCAGTAGCGCTACGTTATAAGCAAGGAACGGATAAAGCTCCCATTGTGGTTGCCAAAGGCGGCGATTTTCTGGCCCTTAAAATCCGTGAAATTGCCCGTGAGCACGAGATTATAATTGTTGCCGCTCCTCCGCTAGCGCGGGCGCTTTACTACACCACAGAGCTAGAGCAAGAAATTCCAGATGGTTTATTTGTGGCCGTCGCTCAGGTATTGGCTTATGTGTTCCAAATTAAGCAATATCGCCGCAAAGGAGGTCAGCGCCCAGTGTTGAAAACGCAAGAGTTGCCAATACCACCAGACATGCGCTACTAACGCAGACTCTCTCTCGTTGAGCCGTATTATTGCCAGTGGTTCCGTGTTATTCTAGACCAATACCGCATTACTTATCGAGAATCGACAATAAGATCAACAGAGCACCATTGCCACCAAACTCTAATGGCGCTTGATGAAAAGCGAGGACATCTGGATGTTGAGCCAACCACAAAGGCACTTTCTGTTTAAGAATATGTTTACCAATCCCATGTTGTACGCAAGCACAGTGAACCTTTTCTTTTAGGCAATAAGCAATCATTGCACCGAGTTCTCGTTTGGCTTCCTGTTGAGTCATACCATGCATATCGAGAAACACGTCCGGCGAATACACACCGCGGCGCAGTTTTTTAACTTCATACTTAGAGATATCACTCCGAGCATAACGGGTTGGCCCTTCATCACTAAGTAGTGGCACAAACTCATCGGAAAAATAAAAATGGGTATCACTGGCTTCTCGTGAGTGACGGCGAATTTCTTTTTGCTTGGGATTTCTGTTTGGCGATTGGGTTATGGTATCCTGAGATAACTTTTTTACGCCTTTTACTGCCTCGTGAAACAGAGCAAAATCATCATTCGCATCGAGATCATGACAGTGACTGATGTCGGTGTTTTTTTTGTTCATGAAAGTTAAATTATCAGTTATTTTCGGTATTGGCAGTATTGTAGCGCTTTTCGGAGGCAATTTTGGATAAGATTTTTGTAGATGAGGCGGTTTCTGAACTGCATACCCTTCAGGACATGATCCGTTGGACGGTGAGTCGTTTCAATGCGGCACAGTTATTTTATGGTCACGGAACCGATAATGCATGGGATGAAGCCGTTCAGTTAATCTTACCGACACTCTATTTACCGATTGACGTTCCGCCTCATGTACTGAATTCCCGTTTAACGGGCAGTGAGCGATTACGTGTGGTGGAGCGAGTCATTAAGCGGATTAATGAGCGCACGCCTATTGCTTATTTAACCAATAAAGCGTGGTTTTGTGGTCTAGAGTTTTTCGTTGATGAGCGAGTCTTAGTGCCTCGTTCACCGATTGGTGAATTGATTCAAGCGCAATTTTCACCTTGGTTACTTGATGAGCCGACTCGGATTATGGATTTATGTACAGGCAGTGGTTGTATTGCAATTGCTTGTGCCTATGCTTTCCCTGAAGCTGAAGTGGATGCGATTGATATTTCAGCTGACGCTTTGCAGGTGGCTGAGCAAAATATTCAAGATCACGGTTTAGAGCAGCAAGTGTTCCCGATTCGCTCCGATTTATTTCGCGATTTACCGAAAGAGCAATACGACATTATTGTTACTAATCCTCCTTATGTCGATCAAGAGGATATGAACAGTTTACCCGATGAGTTCAAGCATGAGCCAGAGTTAGGGCTTGCGGCGGGAACGGATGGTTTAAAACTCGCACGACGCATTTTAGCTAATGCGCCTCACTATCTAACGGATAATGGGATTTTAGTTTGTGAAGTGGGTAACTCAATGATCCACTTGGTGGATCAGTACCCTAATATTCCGTTTACTTGGTTAGAATTTGAAAATGGTGGCCATGGCGTCTTCTTACTCACTAAGCAGCAGTTGCTTGATTGTGCAGAAGAATTCTCACTGTATCGTGATTAACCCAGCTGAGATTAAAGCTTAATCATTTTTCATTAATCATGATCTCTCTACGCCGACGCGATGTCGGCGTTTTTTATGGATGGTAGCGCGGAGTGAAATCGTATGTCTGTGGTGCTTTTTATGACATCAGCGAGGGGCAAAGCCGCATTTTAAGGAAAACGTCAGTCGGGACTTTACATCATTGGCTAATCAAGCGAGTATGATTTCATGATTAACAAAAGCTCCTTCCTTGATGAGATGATCCCCAAGCGATTGGGCGTGGTAGGTAGGCGGCCGGTGAGCGACTCTCCATGAGCATAAGTAACGATGCGATTGGGGCAACGAACGTAGCCAACACCACTGTAGCTTCAAGTAGCAAAGGGATAGCTAGGAATAAGGATGCTGGTAAGTCAATACGGATTTACTTATTGATGGGAAGTTTGAGGAAAACATGGCAGGAAACAGTATTGGACAACATTTTCGAGTCACCACTTTTGGCGAAAGTCATGGTGTTGCATTAGGGTGTATCATCGATGGTTGCCCTCCTGGTCTTGAAATCAGTGCCGCTGATTTACAAGTAGACTTGGATCGCCGTCGTCCGGGTACATCGCGTTATACTACTCAACGCCGTGAAGCGGATGAAGTGAAAATTCTTTCTGGTATTTTTGAAGGTAAAACGACAGGGACTTCTATCGGCTTATTGATTGAAAATACCGATCAGCGTTCGACCGATTATTCAGATATTAAAGATAAATTTCGTCCTGGACATGCGGACTATACCTACCATCAAAAGTACGGTTTACGTGACTATCGGGGTGGTGGCCGTTCCTCTGCCCGGGAAACCGCGATGCGTGTGGCGGCTGGTGGTATTGCGAAAAAATACCTCCAACAAGAATTTGGTATTGAGATCCGCGCTTATCTTTCACAAATGGGTGATATTGCGATTGAAAAAGTGGATTGGAATGAAATCGAAAACAATGCCTTTTTTTGTCCTGATATCGATAAAGTCGCTCAGTTTGATCAATTAATCCGCGATTTAAAAAAGCAAGGTGATTCGATTGGTGCCAAAATTCAAGTCGTGGCAACCAAAGTACCCGTAGGCTTAGGTGAACCGGTATTTGATCGACTCGATGCCGATATTGCTCATGCACTGATGAGCATTAATGCGGTCAAAGGGGTGGAAATTGGTGATGGCTTTGATGTGGTGCGCCAAAAAGGCAGCGAACATCGTGATTTGCTTACCCCGGACGGCTTTGCAAGCAACCATGCTGGCGGTATTTTAGGTGGAATCTCTTCGGGGCAAGATATTGTTGCCAATATCGCCTTAAAGCCAACGTCGAGCATTACCGTGCCTGGACAAACGATTACCCGTCAAGGTGAGCCAACGGAGCTCATCACCAAAGGGCGACACGACCCTTGCGTAGGCATTCGCGCGGTACCGATTGCTGAAGCGATGTTAGCCATTGTGCTGATGGATCACTTACTGCGTCATCGTGGTCAAAATCAAGCAGTACACACTGAAACGCCTATATTATAATGTGCATCAACAGAGTATCAGCGCCCGCTATAAGACGCTGATACTCTTGTTAATCGCTTTTGATCGTCTACATTTTTAGACTATTACGATCAGTGCAGTGGTTTATCGGTTTCTACTAAATGGAACGATGGTAAGCGCCATTTAAAACGCACCGCGGCCATACGCAGAAGATAACCGACGACTAATGTTGCAATAGTATTGGTTGTCTCATTGAGGCCAAGTTCTAATAGAGTGAGATAAAGCCCGGATGCAATCAACGCTACAGAAGCGTAAAGCTCATCGTGCAGTACCAGTGGCGGCTGGCGGCAGATCAAATCACGCAACAAGCCACCAAATACCCCAGTAACTAAGGCTGCGACCATACAGATCATCACATGATGCCCCATTTCTAAGGCGACTTTGGTGCCGATAATGCTGAACACGATCAGCCCCAATGCATCCAAGCGAATGAATAAGCCTTTGAGTTTAATCACCCAACGATAAATCCCCGTGGTTAAAACACCGGCTAAGCAAGTAATCGCCAGAAACTCCGGATGCTTTACCCAGCCAAGCGGATAATGGCCGAGAAGAATATCACGCACCGTACCACCACCAATCGCCGTTGCGCTTGCTACTAACATAACGCCAAACCAATCCATTTTCCGACGTCCAGCACTAAGAGCCCCGGTCATCGCTTCTGCTGTGATGCCAATAATGTATAGAACGCTAAGTAGCATAGTTAACCTTATTACGTATTGATTACTTGAGCCGAAAAAGGCGCAAGTGTAGAGCGAATTGAGCATTTTGACGAATGAGTTTTTATAGGGTGAAAAGGGCAGCCAGATTACTTAATCTAATAATTTTGTTTGAATGCTTTACCCTAAAGAGAAAAATCGCGAGAATGCTGCCCATTAAGCCGACGAGAGTAGCTGTTGATGACGCATCAGTATCAAGATTTAATCGCTATTTTTAATCAAACTTTTTTTGCCGACTACCAGACTCAACTTGAGCTAGGTGGTGATGAGCCAGTATATTTACCCGCCGATGAACAGACGCCATATCATCGGATCATTTTTGCGCGCGGGTTTTATGCGTCGGCACTGCACGAGATCGCTCATTGGTGCGTTGCTGGGCCTGAGCGCCGCTTACTAGAAGATTTTGGCTATTGGTATGAGCCGGATGGTCGTTCAGCGCAAGTGCAAGCGGAGTTTGAGCGGGTAGAAGTAAAGCCACAGGCTTATGAGTGGATTTTAGCACAAAGTGCAGGATTTCCCTTTAGCGTCAGTTGTGACAATCTGCATGGTGATCATGAGCCTGATAGATTGGCGTTTATGCACAAGGTTCATCAACAGGTGTTGGGGATACTAAAAACCGGTTTACCGCCTCGAGTGGCGCGATTATCACAGGCTTTACGGGCGTTTTATCACACTCCGCCGTTGAGTGCCGATCAATTTATAGTGAAATAATGAGAAGACGATGATTATTGAATTTGAAGAAAAATTATTGGACCGAATTGATGCCCGTATTGAGTCGGCGTCTGATGATGAGTTATTTGCTGGTGGTTATTTACGCGGGCATATTTCTTTATCGGCCGCGGTTTGTGAAGAGCAAGGTATTGATGATATTGAGCACTTAAAAGCTCTTATCGAGCAAAGCCTTGAAGAAGCACGTTCGGAGCTGACGCCTGCTGACCGGGCGATCGTTTATGCGTTATGGCGTGAATTGAGCGCTTGATATTCTTGATGACAGTTCTTATTCGGAAAATTTGAATATCATCGTATAATTTTTGTAGTTGCGATAACAATGACCAATGTTTACTCTGTGTTTATTATATAAACAATGAGGTTATCCTATGAAAGTTATCGCATTTGGCGCAAGTACCAGCTCTCAATCCATCAACCAAGCGTTAGCCACCTACGCGGCAAAGCAAATTGAGGGAGCGCAAGTTACGGTATTGAATATTAATGATTATTCTGTACCGATGTTCAGCGAAGATCGAGAGAAAGAGCTAGGGCAAGCGGAAGGGGCACAAGCCTTTTTACGTGATTTAGCTCAAGCCGATGCTTTTGTGATTTCTTTTGCCGAGCATAATGGACATTATCCTGCCGCTTATAAAAATTTATTCGACTGGACGACTCGTATTGATCGTGAGCTGTTTAAAGGTAAGCCAGCGGTGTATCTTGCTACGTCACCAGGCCCCGGTGGTGCTCAGTCGGTGTTAGCCGCCGCCGTTGCCTCAGCGCCATTTTTCGGTGGTAATGTTAAAGGCTCGCTTTCTGTCCCTAGCTTTTATGATAATTTCGACTTAGCGGCCGGTGAAGTGACCAACTCAGAGATTGCCGAAAAAATTAAAGCTACAGTAGCGTTGCTCGGTTAAGTTTTTTATTCTCCATTGTAATCATGAAGCCTCGCTGGATAAGCGAGGCTTCATGATTTTAAGGGTGCAAAAATCGGCTTCAGGCGCTGAAACCGCAGCGTATAAAGTTAAGCCCCTTTTTCTGTGATTGCCTTACCTTTCTTTAATTTTCGTACCCACATCCGGCTTGGATGCAGTGAGGCTAGCACATCGACAGGTAAAGGCAGTGGTTCACCGCAGATCTGCGCGGCCAAGACTTCGGCCATCAGTGGTGCAGAGCTCAAACCACGGGAACCTAAACCCAGTAAAGCGTACAACTGAGGGTATTGGCTAATAGTTGGGATTTGATGCTCTCTTTTTTGTGGCAAATCAGCGTATTGATCAATGATTGCATCACGTTGTCCGACATTACCCACAAAAGGCAAATGATCGCGACTGACACAGCGAACCCCTTGACGTGATTGGTTGTCTGATGTGTCCACTGCCATCGGCCAAGTTTGATTCGCTAGGCAACGGGTTAAACGCGCGCTATTTTCTTGCTGTGCTTTGGCATCGAAGGCTTGGTCAAGATGCTGTCTATCGTAACTGGCTCCAATACAATGGGTGCCATGACGCGGGCTGCTTGGGGTCATGTAGCCGTCATAGCACAGTACTGAACGCAGCGCTTGTAAAGTGTGATTGGTTGGCGCATGACTGACTTGGCCTTTGACTTTGCCTAGTGGTAAATGCTCAGTTTGAGCAAAGGCATCAAATTGATGGCCATTAGCGATCACCACACATTGATGCTGAAACTGCTGACTTTGAGCATTCAATTGCCACGTCCTCGTTTCGGCTTGCCACGCTAACGAGTCAATCGCTTGTTGATAATGGGCGGTAACGGATCCTTTGCTGACTAAATCGTCTAACAGTGCTTGAGTGAGCTCTACTGGGCATAACCATCCACCCAGTGGATAATGGATACTCGGCATATCCACCGCAAGGCCAATGTGCTGACTGGTTTGTTCTGCAGTCAGATAATGCACGAGTTCGTTTGGGAATTCACCTTGGGTAAGACGCATTAATTTATCGGTGGATTTTTCATCCCACATTAATTGAGTCACGCCACACCAATCGTATTCAAAATCAATTTGCTGAGCGAGACGTTGCACAAATTGACGAGTAAACAGAAACGCTGGCGCAAAGACGCGGGACACATTGCTATGTTGACCATTTAATAGCGGATAAATGGCTCCCTGTCGATTGCCAGAAGCCCCCTGCGCGGGCGCTTTATCGGCGCAATATAAGGTCACAGAAATGCCGCGTTGAGTTAAGGCATGGGCGAGCGCGGCGCTGGCAATACCACCGCCGATGATCGCCACATCGTGGACAGATTCTGTCGCTTCAATCTGATAATAAGGTTTAATATTGCGGTATGGTTTTTTATGCTCAATCCTTCCGGCGAGCATTTCTCGCTTGGTGCCAAACCCTTTGACCTTCTTCATCGTAAAGCCAGCTTGATTGAGCCCTCGGCGAACGAATCCTGCGGCGGTAAAGGTAGCGCAGGTACAATTTTCTTTGGCCAATTGGCTCATGCCATCAAATAAAGCTTGGCTCCACATGTCTGGGTTTTTACTGGGCGCGAAGCCATCGAGAAACCAGGCATCAACCAAGCCTCGTTCGGAAACGGCTACTTGAGGTAAGCTGGTTTTGATATCGCCAAACCACAAGTCTAAAATAATCGTCCCATCCGCCAAAATAATTCGATGGCATTCAGGTAGTGCCAAAGGATAGGCTTGATGCAACTGCTCGGCGTAGTGAGCGAGCTCTGGCCAAGCTTGATGTGCTTTGATCAGATCGCTTTTATTGAGCGGATATTTTTCAAAGCTGATAAAGTGCAAGGTCTTAATGGTTGCATCAGGATTTTGGTGGCGAAACTGGTCAAAACATTGCCACGTAGCGAGAAAATTGAGTCCAGTGCCAAAACCCGTTTCAGCAATCACAAAATGGCGTTGGTCATATTCTCGCCATCTTTGTGGGAGATGATTCTGATTGAGAAAGACGTAGCGTGTCTCTTCTAAGCCATTGGCATTGGAAAAATAGACGTCGTCAAATTGGTCTGAGACCGGCGTTCCGGCGTCATTCCACGCCAATTGTGCGTGAGTAATGGAAGTCATAAGCGATGATTTCTAGCAAATAAGGCATTTATAGAGCAAGATTGTACGGATTTATAGGAAAGCTGACCACTTCTGTTACTTATCTTGGTTATCATTTAGCGGAATTTTGAATTATAGGAATGTCACATGAAACGAGTCGTCATCACCGGGATGGGAATTATTTCCAGTATCGGTAACAACGTCCAAGAAGTTTTAGCGTCTCTTAAAGCCGGCAAATCAGGCATCACTGCTTCCGAGCAATTTAAAGAGCAGGGGCTACGTTCACAAGTTTGGGGTGATTTAAAGATAAACCCTGCTGAGCATATTGATCGCAAACAGATGCGTTTTATGGGCGATGCGGCGGCTTATGCTTATCTTTCTATGGAGCAAGCGATTGCTGATGCTGGATTGACGCCTGAGCAAGTGTCGAATGACCGTACCGGCATCATTGCGGGTTCTGGCGGTGCATCTTCACTTAACCAATCCATTGCCGTGGATACGCTACGTGAGAAAGGCGTTAAGCGTATTGGGCCGTATATGGTGCCTCGTACCATGTCTTCCACGGTGTCGGCTTGTTTGGCTACACCGTTTAAAATTCGTGGCGTTAACTATTCGATTAGCTCAGCCTGTGCGACTTCAGCACACTGTATTGGTAACGCGATGGAGCTGATTCAACTCGGCAAACAAGACATTGTTTTTGCTGGTGGCGGTGAAGAACTGGATTGGACATTGACGATGATGTTTGATGCCATGGGCGCGTTATCCACCAAATACAATGACACACCAGAGAAAGCGTCTCGCACCTATGACGCTGATCGCGATGGTTTTGTGATTTCAGGCGGCGGCGGCATGCTGGTGATTGAAGAGTTAGAGCATGCTTTGGCACGCGGTGCAAAAATTTATGGTGAGATTGTTGGCTATGGTGCTACCTCAGACGGTTACGATATGGTTGCGCCATCTGGTGAGGGTGCGGCTCGTTGTATGCGAATGGCGATGCAAAATGTCGATAGTATTGATTATGTCAACACACATGGTACGTCAACACCAGTCGGTGATGTAAAAGAACTGGGCGCGATTCAAGAAATTTTTGGCGGTAATAGCCCTGCTATTTCTGCGACTAAAGCCATGACTGGTCACGCATTAGGCGCAGCAGGGGTTCATGAAGCGATTTATTCGACCTTGATGCTGCATCATAATTTTATCGCACCGAGTATTAATATTGATACTCTGGATCCGGCTGCAGAGGGGCTAGATATTGTCACGCAACCACGTGAACAAGAGCTCAATAGCGTTATGTCAAACAGTTTTGGCTTTGGTGGTACCAACGCCACATTGGTGATCAAAAAGTACCAAGCATAATCACCATTTGAGGTGAACCGTTTCCAGAGCCGATCGGCGTAGCCGATCACACAGACGCAGACTCTGTCCTATTGAGAGCAGGACGAGATCCTTTTGTTCTGGGTATTTGCCCGGTAGCCTTTGGCTCCGGGTATTTTTATGCTCGACACACAGAATGCTTTTCTGCACAATGCCCAACAAAATACCCATCACGTGTTGGCAAATAAGACCCCATGGTTTTTGGCCTATCATGATCCTAAAGACAACCCAATAGTGTGAATTCGGCTATGAAAATCTTGATCGACGAAAATATGCCTTACGCTGAGCAGCTGTTTAGTCAGCTCGGTGAGGTAATTCTTAAACCAGGTCGCACATTAACCGCTGACGATTTGATCGACATTGATGCGTTAATGATTCGTTCGGTGACAAAAGTAGATGCAGCTCTATTAAGTAAAGCGAATCGATTGGCTTTTGTCGGTACGGCAACGGCTGGGATGGATCACGTTGATCAAGCGCTATTGGCTGAGCGAGGGATATTTTTTACCGCCGCACCAGGCTGTAATAAAGTCGGCGTTGCAGAGTATGTGTTTAGTGTCTTAATGGTACTTTCTCAGCAGCAAGGTTTCTCTATTTTTGATAAAACGATTGGTATTATTGGTGCAGGCCAAGTCGGTAGCTACTTAGCCCATTGTTTGACTGGGTTAGGACTCAACGTTTTGATCAATGATCCTCCCAAGCAAGCACAAGGGGATACGCGAGCATTTACACCACTGGAGCAACTATTAACTGAAGCGGATGTGATTACCTTGCATACGCCGATCACTCAGCAAGGTGAGTGGCCTACTCACCATTTAATTAATGAGCAGGTGTTGGCTGGTTTACGAGGCGATCAAATTTTGATTAATGCTGCGCGAGGTCCAGTGGTCGACAATGACGCATTAAAAGCTCGTTTACAACAAGGCGATGGCTTTACCGCAGTCTTAGACGTGTTCGAATTTGAACCGCAGGTGGATTTAGAGCTCCTGCCGTTGTTAGCGTTTGCGACGCCTCATATTGCTGGTTATGGTTTGGAAGGGAAAGCGCGCGGCACCACCATGGTGTTTAACCAATACTGTGAGTTTTTAGGCCAAGCGCATTGGGCTAATCCATCCAGTTTACTGCCGACGGCTCCTGTACCTGAAGTGGTGCTGAATCGAGCTTGGGATGAAGCAACGTTGCTCAACTTAACGCAACTTATTTATGATGTTCGACGAGACGATGCTCTGTTTCGTCGTCAAATACATCAACCTGACGCGTTTGATAAAATGCGCAAACAGTATTGGGATAGGCGTGAATATAGCGCAATTAAGCTAGTGGGTGAGGCATCGTGTCAATTAGAACCGCTAGCGCAACTCGGATTTACAATAGAGGTTACAAATGAGCCAAGAATTTAATGTTGCGATTTTCGGTGCAACGGGTGCGGTCGGTGAAACCATGCTGGAAGTATTGCAAGAGCGTAAATTTCCTGTTGGTGAACTTTTTCTACTCGCGAGTGAACGTAGTGAAGGGAAAACCTATCGCTTTAATGGAAAAACCGTACGAGTACAAAATGTTGAAGAGTTTGATTGGTCCTCGGTGCATATTGCGCTTTTTTCGGCAGGTGGTGAGCTTTCTGCTCACTGGGCACCGATCGCTGCCGAGGCGGGCGTAATCGTTATAGATAACACCTCTCATTTTCGTTATGACTACGATATCCCTTTAGTGGTTCCAGAAGTCAATCCACAGGCGATTGCCGAGTTTCGTAACCGCAACATTATTGCTAACCCAAATTGTTCCACCATTCAAATGTTGGTGGCGTTAAAACCCATTTATGATGCGGTAGGGATCGAGCGAATTAATGTCACGACTTACCAGTCTGTATCTGGAGCCGGTAAAGCAGGAATTGATGAGCTAGCAGGACAAACGGCAAAACTACTGAGTGGCATTCCAGCTGAGACGCATGCTTTTAGTCAGCAAATTGCTTTTAACTGTATCCCGCAAATCGATCAGTTTATGGATAATGGTTATACGAAAGAAGAGATGAAGATGGTATGGGAAACCCAAAAAATCTTCAATGACCCTTCGATCATGGTTAATCCAACCTGTGTTCGCGTTCCGGTATTTTATGGTCATGCCGAAGCGTTGCATATTGAGACTCGTAGCCCCATTGATGCTGAGCAAGTCATCAGCCTATTGGAACAAACGGCAGGGATTGAAGTTTTCCAAGGACAAGACTACCCGACTCAAGTGCGTGATTCCGGTGGTAAAGATACGGTGTTGGTTGGACGCATCCGTAATGATATTAGCCATCATAGCGGGATTAATTTGTGGGTGGTGGCAGACAATGTTCGTAAAGGGGCAGCAACCAACGCGGTACAGATTGCGGAAGTGTTGATCCGAGATTATCTGTAAATAGTCGCGGCGTTATCGATACCCTCGTCGATATTGAGTGAACAAAAAACCACCTCGCGGTTAACACCGATCAGTTAAGCAAATGATCAGTTGAACGATCCTGTGGTTGGTTGAAAATACCCTCAAGCATTTCATGTTTGAGGGTATTTTTTATGTTGGCTCACTGGCTTATTGATGTTGATGACTTCGCTTCTCCTGATTCACTTGCGCTTTTTCAAAAAGAGCTTCCATTGGAATGGATAAATCAAGCACTTGATGAAACGAATAAAGCCAGCATGAGAAGACGAAAGCTACCTGCTGAGTTGGTCGTGTGGCTGCTAGTGGGTATTGGCTTATATCGCGACAGACCGATTACTGACGTTTTGGACAAGTTAGACTTAAAACTGTCCAGCTCTTTAGGTGAATCCATTGCGCCAAGTGCCATTCCTCAAGCCAGAAAACGTCTCACGGCAGAGCCACTAAAAGCGCTATTTACTATGACTGCTCAGCACTGGACTCAGTCCGAAGAT
>NZ_WXWI01000064.1:0-39656 GCF_009904895.1 Vibrio sp. V31_P5A7T61 | reverse complement strand
ACAAACGCTTCAAGAGGGACTTCCAACGCGTGGCATTTTTATTATGCGTTGATTTTGGTGATTACGGTGTAATACGGAAAGTTGGTAGTAGCGTTGTCAGCCCTATAAGAAAACCGTCAGAAGACGGTTTTTAATCTAACTATCTATATTTTAAGCACAGCACTTTTTGTACTTTTTTCCGCTTCCGCAAATACACGATTCATTACGGTTTGGTGTTTTGTCATAGGTAATAGTTTTAGGTTTGTTTAGTAGCGTATCAAGTTCAATAGTGTTCTCTGGCTGCTTTGAGTCTATGGCAATATGAGCCACAATCGAGTGCTCAGAAAGTAAAGTCTCTATCTCAGTTTTACGAGCCTCGGTTGAGACGACAATATTAATTGGAGCTTCCTCAGTGCCTGTTTTTATATCACGCTTTACGTTGTAGCCTGACATAACGTGGTTTTGTCTAGCATCGATTCGACCTTTGAAAAATAGTTTGGACATTTGCAGCTCACTGATAGATTGGTGTGGTGTAGTTTGGTCGCGATTATACGGCACAATGGCAATTGATAAAGAAGTTCCTACAATAGGCGGTATATAAAGTCGGGCATTTTTATTGTGTGTAAAGTTACTAGCAGTATCGTTAGTTCAACGTTGCTATACGTTTACTTGCTTATTGCGATACATTTCTCGGTCAGCTCTATTAAGCAATTCTGAAGCGGTATCTCCATCATTAGGGAAGTTAGCTACTCCGAGGCTAGCATGAATCGATAATGTTTTTTCTTTTAAAACAAAAGGTTTTTGAAAGGCATGTTCGATTTTTCGTACCACGTCATTGATATGTTCGCTTGGTAAATGAGGCAATAAAATGACAAATTCATCACCCCCGATACGAGCTAAAGTATCCGATGCTCTAATACTCTCAGTCAGACGTTGTGAGATCGCCTGCAAAAGTTCATCGCCCACTTGATGCCCCCAGTAGTCATTGACAGGTTTAAATTTGTCCAAATCAATAAAGATAACGGCAAACTGAATAGGATTACGTTTAGCTTGTAAAATTAACTGTTCCATTCTTTCCATAAGTAGCCTGCGATTCGCCAGTCCAGTTAACGTATCATGATTAGCGAGATGGGTAATTTCACGTTCCGCTTGTTTTCTATCCGTAATGTCACTGATAAAGTTTAAAGAAGCGGGTTCACCATACCAGTCAACCATAACGCCACTAACTTCAATATCAATGATATGTCCATTAGCATGAATTAGCTGTGCTTGATAGCGTTGCGGCGGTGTTGCTTCTTTACTTAGACGCTGATGATGGGCTTTTAACACAGCAGGTTGGTATTCTGGACTTACTAGGTCGAGGAATGAAGAAAGCTCAAGAAGTTGCTCAATACTGAGACCAACGATTTGCGCTAAATAGTGATTAGCGTATACAAAACGTTGATTCTGAATAACGCCAATCCCTTCATGGGCAGTATCAACCAATGAGCGATAAAAGCGTTCACTTTCTCGAAGTCGTAATTCAATGTTATCTTTTTCCACTAACGTGGTTTCTAATTGAGATTTTAGTGCTAATAAACGTCGATGAGAGCGGTACTGTAGTAACCCGGCAAATAATAATGCACAGATAATGATCATAGAAATCATGATGATTTTTACGATCATTATCCAGTCGTAACGATAACTCACAGAAATAGGTACGTGTCGATTAATGGCTTGATTGATATCTTCGACAGTCAATGTGGCAATGGCCTGATCTAATTGTTCTAGCAATAATGGGTGCTGGTGAAGTACACCGATTCGTAACAAATTCTTATAGTCACCGATTTCACCTGCGATTTTAAGATTAAACCAGCCTTCGTTTCTAATAGTATACGCTGCGACTAATAATGAACGTAATGTTGCATCGGCTAGCCCTCTATCCACTAAATCGAAAGCCTCTCGTTCTGTATCAACAGGGATTAAATTGATGTTTGGATAGTCACGTTTAAGAAATTCATACACAGAGGTACCGATAGGCAGAACAATACTACTATCGGTACTGGCGAGATCGTTTAAGTTATCTACATAGTGATGCTCGTGTCGAGTAATTAAGACGTTAGGATTAACAAGATACGGCCGAGTGAAATTAAGCCATTGGCTGCGTTGTTCGGTTTTATTGAGTAACGCCAGAATATCACATTCCCCAGCTTGGGATTTGACTAAGCTTTCGTTCCAATCCACTGTTGGTATTACGACGAACTCCAACTTGGCTCGCTGAAAAATCACTCGTAATAAATCTGCTGCAATGCCAACAAACTGACCATCAGGGGTGATTTTCTCTAAAGGTTCCCAATCAGGATCGACACACATCCGTACAGCTTGCTGTGACCAATCCCGGTCAGCCCATGCGATAGCGGGAAAGGCTAATGTCATTAGGCATAGCATTTTAATAAGATATTTATTAATGACGTTAAAAAAAATGGTCAATGCATCGATTCTCTATACAGTGCGGTTAAAAAATTAATCACAAGAAAACATTAGCATACTTTTATTTGATAAGTTGCGATGGGCGATAACAATTGTTACTTACTTAATGACTTTTATGCAATTCCGCCCAGCTTTTTTAGCGTTATACAAAGCTTGATCGGCTAAGGTTAATGCAGATTTTGGGGTGGGCTCTACGTGACTATCACAAATGCCGATACTAATAGTAATAGTAACGGATGACGCTTTATGATGTTTACGTTTTTTTGAACCGTCTTGATGATTAGCGGGGCGAGTGTCTGTATCTCGAATAACTAAATCGTAATGTTCGATATCGTGACGTAACCACTCTAAATGTGGTTTTGCTTGTTCTGCCGTTTTGCCTTTAAAAAGCAAAGTAAATTCTTCACCACCATAACGATAAGCTCGTCCATTACCGGGAACGAGCCGTAAGCGACTGGCAACAAGTTTTAGCACATCGTCACCAGTTTCATGGCCATAGGTATCATTGAATGCCTTAAAGTGATCGACATCAACCATTGCAATCGTGAAGTTTTTCCCTAAACGCTGCAGGTCAAGATCCAAAGCGTGTCGGGCAGGCAGTTGAGTTAATCGGTCATTGAAAGCCAATGCATGACCTGCTGCGATCAAATACAAGATCAATAAGACACCAGCGAGTGAAAAAAGAATGCTGGATATAAAGGAAACGTGGAAAAAAATAAAGGTAGTGCTGGTTAACAATAAAGCGCTGTAAATAGTGGCATCGATCATACGATTTCTGGTTAATACTAAAATCGCACAGACACCGACTAAAGCGAAAAGATAAAGTACTAGAATAAAGGGTAATCGAGAAATTTGCGGAACGCTGTAAAGTAGACCTTCATGTAAATCAATGACAGAGCCATCATAAAAGTGAGTAACACTCAACATCCCCCACAGTAACAACATCAGTAACAGCCCGATGAATTTGGCAAAACTGCGTGTAGCGAGCCCTTGATTATAAAAAGCATAGCTAATGAGACAAGCCACGGGAAGTAGCGTTGCCAAGAGAGACAATTCAAGTAATGTTGAACCATCGGATAGGGGGGATTGCAGTCGGTATTGAACAATCAGGTAACTTACCAGCAACACACTGGCGATCATGGCTATCCGACTTTGCTTAAATAAATGAGCGATAGCAATAGCGCTGACAAAAAGCACGTAAGGTAAATTTTGCGCAAAGCCAATATTGCTTTGCACGACCATAACGAGGTTATCGATTCCGATCCAGACTGTAATAAGTAACAGGATAGGGAAGGCAAAACGAAACCAAGATGAAGAAGCAAAATCTGTCGACATAGATTATTCATGCGCCATTTGAATCAATGCAGTCCCTTATTGGTGAAAAGTTACGCAAATGGTTTAAGTCCCTTTGGTTATAAGAATACGTTGATTTCAATAATTGCCAAGTTTTTTGCTACACTGAACAGGTGTTAATCTGATGCTTTCACATTTTTACTCAGATATACCCAAACGACTTGAAGTTGCAGGTAGTCAACACCGCTGCAGCTTTAAGTAGGAAGGGCATGGCTCATTTCAGTATCATTGGTCGAAACATAGGCTTAAGGATAAGTTCGCATGATTCAGGAGAAAACGGATGCAGTTAAATGTTGATGTACATAACTATATGGAAACGTTAGTAGGACAAGTATTGATTCAGCGTCAATATAGTGAGAAATACAATCATGACCAATTAGCGGATCTGGCCTGTCTTGCATTGAGTCAAATGCGCCCGGTTTATATCCGACATGATGTCGACTTCCTTTCAGCCCTTCCTGAAGAGCGGTTGGTGATTTTAAAACAACAAGTTCTCGCTGCCATTCAAGCGGCGGAACCCATGATCATTGAAGATCGTCGTAGTATGCGAGATAAAGACATTCCCGTTATTTTATCTCAAGCTCGGTTTGATCACGATAATCCGTTAGAATGGTATGAAGAACCAATTCTGAAGAACAACAAGAAACATAAGGAGTAGTTGTGGGATTATTTGCTCGCTGGTTTGGGGGAAGAGAGAAAAAGCAACCAGAATCAATTCAGCCTGTTGAATATAAAGGTATGCTCATTTATCAAGAATCGATCGCGGAAAACGGCCAATACCGAGTCGCTGGCCGAATTACTCAAGAGATTAATGGTGAGTTACAGACCCATCGTTTTATTCGTTCTGATATTTTGTCGAATAAACAAGAGGCTGATCAGTTAATGTTAAAAAAAGCTCAGCTTTTCATTGATCAGATGAGTGGTCAGATCTTTAACTAATTTCTCCAGTCGTTGACAGAAGTCATGAATAAAAGAACGCTAAGTCGCTATGCTTAGCGTTCTTTTATTTTTTGTCCCAAAATCAAGGAAATGAAATGCGAATTGGTGTGCCAAAAGAGAGGCTAGCGGGGGAAACGCGAGTTGCAGCCTCACCTTCATCAGTAGAGCAACTGATAAAACTCGGCTTTGAGGTTGTGGTTGAATCTCAAGCCGGTTCATTAGCGAGTTTTGAAGACAGTGCATTCCAAGCGGCTGGTGCGATGGTTGAACCCTCCGAGGTAGTATGGAATTGCGATATTGTCTTAAAAGTGAATGCGCCAATTTACAATGAGCAAATCGATGAAGTCTCGTTATTAAAAGAGCACGCGACATTAATCTGTTTTATTTGGCCAGCTCAATATCCTCAGTTGCTAGAAAAACTGGCAATGAAAAGCATTAATGTATTAGCGATGGATTGCGTGCCGCGCATCTCTCGAGCTCAAGCCTTAGACGCATTATCATCAATGGCGAATATCGCTGGCTATCGAGCGGTCGTAGAAGCGGCCCATCAGTTTGGCCGTTTCTTTACTGGGCAGATCACCGCTGCTGGTAAAGTCCCTCCCGCGAATGTCTTTATCGCTGGTGCCGGGGTAGCTGGCCTTGCTGCTATAGGTGCAGCAGGAAGCCTTGGCGCAATTGTTAGAGCGTTCGATGTTCGTCCTGAAGTTAAAGAGCAAGTGCAATCAATGGGCGCTGAGTTTCTGGAAATTGATCATCTGCCGACGGTTGCTTCGAGTGATGGGTACGCTCGAGAAATGTCGGATGATTTCAATCAAAAAGCAGCAGAGCTTTACGCAGAGCAAGCAAAAAAAGCCGATATTATTATCACTACCGCACTGATCCCTGGTAAACCAGCACCGACACTCATCACCAAATCGATGGTAGATAGCATGAAACCGGGTAGTGTGATTGTTGATCTGGCGGCTGCAAATGGGGGAAACTGTGAGTATACGGTCAAAGATCAGTTGATTACGACTGATAATGGCGTAAAAATTATTGGCTATACCGATATGGTTGGTCGCCTTCCTACTCAAGCTTCTCAGCTTTATGCAACGAATTTGGTCAATTTATTGAAATTGCTTTGCAAAGAGAAAAACGGCGTAATTAACATCGATTTTGACGATGTTGTATTGCGCGGGGTCACTGTCATTAAGCAAGGTGAGATCACCTGGCCTGCTCCGCCTATCCCAGTCTCTGTGCAGCAGCCTGCCCAAAGCAAACCGATGGTAGAGAAACCACCCAAACAACCTGCATCACCTTGGAAAAAATTGGTTGGCTTAGCGGCTGGTGTCGGTGTCTTTGCCTGGATAGCATCGGTAGCTCCAGCCGCTTTTCTCGGTCATTTTACGGTTTTTGTGTTAGCTTGTGTGGTTGGTTATTACGTAGTGTGGAATGTAACTCATGCATTACATACCCCTTTAATGTCAGTAACTAACGCTATCTCTGGAATTATTATCGTCGGTGCTTTAGTACAAATCGGCCAAGGCAATGGGATAGTAACCTTTTTGGCATTTATTGCCGTTTTGATTGCAAGCATCAATATTTTTGGCGGCTTTACGGTCACGAAACGTATGCTTGACATGTTCCGTAAAGACTAAGGGAGAACAATAATGTCTGCAGGATTAGTACACGCGGCTTATATTATTGCTGCCTTATGTTTTATTTTGAGTCTAGCGGGATTATCGAAACAAGAATCAGCACGTACCGGTAACTATTACGGTATGGCCGGTATGACGATCGCGCTGCTAGCTACCATCTTCAGTCCTGAGGCACAAGGGCTGAGCTGGATTATTTTAGCCATGATCATCGGGGCCGTCATTGGGATCCGTTTCGCCAATAAAGTAGAGATGACACAGATGCCAGAGCTCGTTGCGATGTTGCACAGCTTTGTTGGTATGGCTGCCGTATTGGTCGGTTATAACAGTTTGCTCGATGCTCCTTTAGTCGATACTCATGCGGAACATGTAATTCATTTGGTCGAAGTTTTTATCGGAGTATTCATCGGTGCCGTAACGTTTACTGGGTCGATCGTCGCGTTTGGTAAATTGAGCGGTTCAATTAGCTCTTCGCCTCTAAATTTGCCACACAAGCATAAGTTAAATCTCGCGGCGTTAGTGATATCGGTTCTGTTACTCATGCAATTTTTAAAGATGGATGGCGGCTTATTGCCGTTGATCATCATGACCATGATTGCTTTAGCCTTTGGCTACCATCTGGTTGCTTCAATCGGTGGCGCTGATATGCCGGTTGTAGTTTCAATGCTCAACTCTTATTCGGGATGGGCCGCGGCCGCCGCTGGCTTTATGCTCGCCAATGATTTGCTGATTGTGACCGGCGCTTTAGTCGGATCGTCTGGGGCGATTCTGTCTTATATTATGTGTAAGGCGATGAACCGTTCATTCATCAGTGTAATTGCTGGTGGTTTTGGTCAAGAAGTAGTGATCAGCAGTGATGAACAGCAAGGTGAATACCGAGAAATGAACGCTGAAGAGGTAGCTGAACTTCTCAAGAACTCTCGTTCTGTCGTGATTACCCCGGGGTACGGTATGGCTGTCGCGCAAGCACAGTATCCTGTTTACGAGATCACCGAGAAGTTACGAGCATTAGGCATTGATGTCCGTTTTGGGATTCATCCTGTGGCTGGTCGGTTACCGGGTCACATGAATGTGCTATTAGCAGAAGCTAAAGTACCTTACGATATTGTATTAGAAATGGATGAAATTAACGATGACCTATCCAAAACCGATACCGTCTTAGTGATTGGAGCGAATGACACGGTCAATCCAGCGGCGTTAGATGATCCTCATAGTCCAATTGCAGGCATGCCAGTATTAGAAGTATGGCACGCGAAACAAGTGATTGTGTTTAAACGTTCAATGAATACGGGTTATGCAGGAGTGCAAAATCCGTTGTTCTTCAAAGACAATACCTTCATGTTATTTGGGGATGCGAAAGAGAGTGTAGACGCCATCTCCAAAGCGTTGTAATCTGATGACATCAAAGCATGAAGCCAGCAATTTGCTGGCTTCATGCTTTCTGGTATACGAACAAAGCTCAAGAGGGAAGGGAAAATGTCCCGAACCAATAAGAGCGATACTTTGGTATATTATTGACAGTGATATAACAAGCGTTGTTTCTATTTATAGATAATACATCATCATTTTATGGTTTTATGATCAAACGATTATTTACATTGACAAGAACACTCATCCGCAGCTTAGTGCTTGCCGCTTGTACTTTTACTGTTTCAGCTTTTGCCGATTCCCTACCAGAGCGGATTGAACTGTTTGTATCGCTGTTTGATGAGCAGGCAGCTATGGTCACTTATGATATTCGAACGATTCAAAAAGAGTATCCTACTCGATTATTAACACCAGACAGCATGTTGCCACAAACTGCGTCCTATCCATTAAAAGATATTCAGCTTTTGTACCAGTTAGCCCAAAGTTGCTCGGGTAATTTACCATTGAACCCTTTAGTAACGGAACCTTTAGTCTTTACTCGAGCGTTGTGTAAAGGAAGTCAATTACCCGTGCGTTGGTTTGCCAGAAGCTCATTGATTCATCCTGGTGGTGGTACTTATGCTGCACGCTACGCAGAAGTTTATCCTGATCAATATGCACAACTTGAACCTTTTATGCATATTCAAGAGCGATCGCAAGCACCTAGCCAATCTTTATTGGGCCGTTTGCAGAGAATGAACGAAGAGGCGATGAATGCATTGATCGCGGGTGCGATTATGTTTGGTGATAAGGATGAACTTTGGTTAAGAAAAGGCGATGAGTACTACTTATTCGATGATAGCATTTGGCAGCTAAATGCCAGTCAAGCGGGACTGGCATTTAGTTTTGTAGAAAGTGATAGCACATGTTTTGTTCAACGAGGCAATTTATGCTGGAACGTACAAGATCATACGGATTTACTTCGTATCAGTATGTTTGTATTGGTGTTGGCAAATATTTTTTTGGTGATAAGTTGGTCAATTTATCGTTGGAACTCTAAACGACAAGAAATGAAAAGTAGGATGCTAATCTTACAAATTCTAACTCATGAATTGAGAACGCCCATCGCTAGCTTATCATTAACAGTTGAAGGGTTTCGCCGAGAATTTGAACATTTACCCGAAACTGTATACGATGAGTTTCGTCGCCTTTGTGAGGATTCTCGCCGTTTAAGACAGCTTGCCGAAGCCAGTAAAGATTATCTACAGTCGGATAATAAACCGCTCGCGACCGCTTGGGTTCCATCGGTTGAAGAATGGTTGCAATACAAAGTAGAAGAAGAGTTTACTCAACCTATAGAGTTAATTGTTGAACAAGATATAGCGGCAAAGCTCAACGTATATTGGCTTGGGACCTGTATCGATAATTTAATTCGCAATGCCGTAAAATACGGTGTTGCTCCTGTAACCTTAGAAGTCACGTCAACAATTGATTCAGTTACCATCAAGGTGACTGATCAAGGAACGCTGACCCATAAAGATTGGCGTCATTTACGTAAGCCTTTTGTAAGTAAAAGTGGCTTAGGACTTGGCTTAACGATTGTTGAATCGATGGTTGGTAGAATGGGAGGCCGTTTGACCTTAATCGGACCACCAACCACGTTTATTTTGGAGATACCTTGTGAAACAGACATTGCTTCTCGTTGAAGATGATAAAAACCTTGCTGACGGTTTACTGGTAAGTTTAGAGCAAGCGGGATATGACTGTTTACATGCAGAAACTATCGCCGCAGTAGAGCAATACTGGGAAAAAGCGGATTTAGTCATTTTAGATAGACAATTACCTGATGGTGATTCAATTTCTCATCTCGCGGAGTGGAAAGCTTTAAAAGAGATCCCTGTCATCTTATTGACCGCTTTAGTGACCGTTAAAGATAAAGTGACAGGCTTAGATGCGGGAGGAAATGACTATCTCACCAAACCGTTTGCTGAAGCTGAGTTATTTGCGCGGATCAGAGCGCAGCTTCGTTCACCGGATGGTGAAGATAATGATGACAGCAAAGTGATCACACCAAACTTGGTGATCGATAAAGCCACTCGAGAAGTATTTTTTAACCAACAGTGTATTACCTTAACGCGAACTGAGTTTGATTTATTGCTTTTTCTCGCCAGCAATTTAGGGCGAGTATTTACTCGCGATGAATTATTGGATCATGTGTGGGGTTACAATCATTTTCCAACGACACGAACGGTGGATACACACGTATTGCAATTGCGTCAGAAACTACCTGGGTTAGAAATAGAAACACTCCGTGGCGTTGGGTACAAGATGAAAGCCTAAATCATGCACAGTAAACTATGTCTTATTGGCACGCTAGTGTGCGTGCCTTTTTATGCACAAAGTGTTGAATGGTTTGAGAGTAGTAGTCCATTAACTCAAGTGCATCAGCATCTACTTAACAATGATCTTGATCGAATGTTTCATTCGCTGGTTGAAGTTTGGCAACTGAATCAAACGAAGAATACCAAAACACACCTAAACGATGTATTGATCCAATCGTTATCGGTGGACTGTGGTAAGGGGCTAACCAGCAAAACCTTTCCGGTATGGCTAAATAGTATCGTCATTCGTAAGATAGATATTCAAAGCCCTGGTCGTGACGCATATCAAGTCATATTAGAAGCACAAAGCGATAAGGCACTCAATAATATAACGTTAACTCAATGGGTCGAGAGGCCTATTTCTACCGACAGCAGCTTCACCCGCTCAGGTGACAGCGTCACTGAAGGCGGAGTAACCTTTCGTAAACATTATAATCTGAATTCCAAGTTATCGATGGGGTTGTACCGAATCGATATCACGGCTGAAGATCAAGATTCGTGGAGCACTTGGGTTATCTTTGGCGAACCTAAAGCGAAGCAAACGGTTCGTTGGTCGAGTAAAGATCAATGGACGGTTGATAAAAATGCATTATTGAATCGCCATTGTCCATTGCCTCGGTTAGATGTGTCGGTGTACGATTATTTTGATGGTGAGTATAAAGAAATTTGGCAACAAAGTTATGAATCAAATTATCCGACTCAGCTTGAGTTAACCGATCTAACATCGGATCGCTACATCTTAGCGGTTTCAATGACCCATAAACGCTGGCAAGGGCCAATAATCATAGAGCAAGCTCAAGTTATCAGTAAAACCTATAATGTTTCTCTAGAGGAATGATTAAAGTTGATAGACAATAAGCCGTTATAACAACAAAGTAACCAACGGTTTATTGGATATGAACAGTAAAAAACATATTTGGCTTTTAACGCTTCCCGCACTGCTGGTTGCCACAGAGACTCTTGCGGCGAATTATGCCATTGAAGCACGCGGAGATGCCATGGGCGGCGTTGGCGTGGTCTCTGCAAACTATCTTACTGCTCCATTTTATAATCCTGCTCTAGTGGCTATTTATCGTCGTAATGATGACGCTGGGATGATTTTACCTAGCGTTGGATTTACCTATAACGATCCTGATAAATTAGTAAAAAGCATCGATAACATCGCTGATCTGATTAACAGCAATGACCCAAGTAAGGCCCCTGAATTACAAGCGGCTCTTAATGATATTGATGGTAATACACTCAATGCTAATCTTGGTGGGGTTATCGCTTTTGGTATACCAAACCGCTATATATCTGCCAATATATTTGGCAAAGCGTACACTGAAGTGTATGCCGCTCCCAGCATCGCATCAGATTGCCCTGTAAGTGGTGCTAATCCTAGCAGCCCTGAATGTATTCTTGAGCAGGCACAAAATAGCGGTATTAATGCTGTGTCTATTGCCGTTACTGAAGTTGGTATCTCGTTAGCCAAATATCAAACCTTCCTCGGTCAACATATGGCTTTTGGTATCACTCCGAAATTACAACGCATTTATACTTATGTTTATCAAGCCAGCTTTAACAACTATGAATTCAAAGATTTGTTAGATAACGGTACGGGAGAAACCACATTTAACATTGATGCTGGTGCGGTATGGTTTTATGGGCCTTATCGTTTAGGAGCGGCTGCCACCAATTTGATCAGTCGAGATATTTCAACGCAAACGGTAAACTCTGTTCAGTATGATTATCAAATTCGTCCACAAATCACGCTCGGTGCTGGCATCGTTGCTGATTATGCGACCTTGAGTGTGGATTATGATTTGAATACCGATCGTCGATTTAATAACTTTGCCGATGATACGCAAATGATCCGTATTGGTGGTGAAGTGGATATCATGCGTCAATTAAAATTGAGAGTAGGGTATAACAAAAATCTTGCCTACAGTGGTCGAGACGGTACCATCACTGCTGGAATTGGATTATCACCATTGAATATCATTCAGCTCGATATCGGAGCGAGCTATACCAATGAAAATGCTATGGGTGCATATATAAACTTCCTTGCTAGTTACTGATAGTCTCTTTATAGTGAGGCTCCCCAATAGGAGCCTATTTATGTTTGACGATATACCGACTTTAACTCACAGTGAACAGCAAGCCGCTGTCGAAAAAATTCAGCAAATGATGGCAGAAGGGATCAGTACCGCACAGGCTATTCAAATTGTATCTCAAGAAATTCGTCGTCAGTATGCTGAGGATCAGCAGAATAAAGCAGAATAATTGTCTATTTAAGAAGAGCACATATGTGCTCTTTTTCTTTGATTTTCTGTGTCAATAACGTCCTCATTGTACCAAACAAAAGCTTATTTTATATTCATGAATGTACAACAGAATCATTGACTACGTTGGATCTGGCAAGAGGGCTTGATGTAATAAAATATTTATCAGTTGGCTGATAATAGAGTTGAGTACCCTTTATCTTAACGCACTATAACTTAAGTTGCGCCGTAACATAAAACAAAAAATGAAGTTTTAATTTTTTAACCCCCATAGCAATCATAAATATAAAATAGCTTAATAGAGAGAAGCTTCAGGATTCTTCTTCCGATCATGGCCACAGGGATCCCATCAAGGCCATGATTCAGATATCAGAATAAGATTTACACGGTAGCTTGTAACGCTTGTTCAAGATCAGCAAGCAAATCATCAATATGCTCTATGCCTATTGATAACCTAACCATATCAGCTGAAACGCCTGCAGCTTGTAATTCTTGATCATTGAGCTGGCGATGAGTCGTCGATGCAGGAATCGCGGCGCAACTTTTTGCATCACCAATATTAACTAAACGAAGAATTAGATTTAATGCATCATAAAAACGCGCCCCAGCTTCTCGGCCACCGACAATACCGAAACTTAGGATACCAGAGGCTTTTCCATGCATATATTTTTGGGCAAGTGAGTGATCTTTGTGGGTGCTTAAACCCGCGTAATTTACCCAATTCACTTGTGGATGTTGGCTAAGCCATTGAGCTACAGCAAAAGTATTGTGATTAATTCGCTCAATCCGCAAAGCTAATGTCTCTAATCCTTGTAATAGATTCCAAGCCGCCTGAGCACTCAGCGCCGCTCCCATATTTCTCAAAGGGACAACACGCGCTCTAGCGATAAAAGCCGCAGCACCAATATCTTGAGCATAGTTAACTCCATGATATGAAATATCCGGCTCATTTAATAATGGAAAGCGCTGCGGATAAGCATGCCATGGAAACTTACCTGAATCGACAATCAGACCGCCAATCGTGGTTCCGTGACCGCCAATATACTTTGTAGCAGAGTGAACCACAATGTCAGCACCATGTTCAAAAGGTCGCCACAAAAAGGGCGTAGCCACCGTATTATCAACAATTAACGGTAAACCATGTTGATGGGCTAGGTTAGCTATCATTTCAATATCAACGATACTGCCGGATGGATTGCCGATACTTTCACAAAAAACCGCTCGGGTATTATCATCAATCATTTGAGCTAACTGAGTAAAATTGTCTTTATCTACAAATCGAACCTCAATACCTTGTCTAGGCAAAGTATGAGCAAATAAATTATAAGTTCCACCATATAACTCACTGATTGAAATAATGTTATCACCAGCTTGAGCAAGAGTTTGAATAGCATAAGTAATCGCGGCCATCCCAGAAGCGACCGCCAGTGCGCCAATACCACCTTCAAGTGCTGAGATACGTTGCTCAAGCACATCACAGGTCGGATTCATAATTCTAGAATAAATATTACCTTGGACTTTTAAATCAAAAAGATCTGCAGCATGTTGTGCATCATTAAAACTGAATGAGGTGGTTTGATGAATGGGTACCGCAACGGAGTTTTGATTATCAGCTTGATAACCATGGTGTAAAGCGATCGTTTCACGTTTCATTACATATCCTTATAGTGATAAACGTAAGGCATGTATAGAACCATGAGCATGATATTGATGTCAATATTAATGGCACACTCTAGTGCGCATTATCATTGTTATGTTAAATAAATCGGGTTTTTAGTTAAGTTCATAAGTAGATCTATTTCAATCACTTACCCTGATTTCCAATCACTTGCCTATTTTGAGTTATAGGTCTACGCTAACTTCATGTGTTGGTGTTTCTAGGTTTTTTGTTAGGTTCATAAGAGTATGCATATTTAACAGTATTCTGATTTACCATAAAATAGCAATAACGACTCTTGTTATCGATATACAAGTGTCGTTATTAGCTTCCAGCAAGCTTTACCGTGTAACCTTTTTTTTCAAGCAATTGCTTAATTTTATCTCGCATTTCACCTTGAATTTCAATATGACCATCTTTGATCGAGCCACCGCAGCCACAGGACTTTTTTAGCTCAGCAGCCAGCAGCTTGAGAGGCGCATCATCAAGGTCTAAACCCTTAATAATTGACACACCTTTGCCTTTGCGACCTTTCGTTTCTTTGTGAATTCTGACAATCCCATCACCTTTCGGACGTTCGATGCTTGGGGCTTCAGGCTTAATACGGCCCGTTTCCGTTGAATATACAAGAGTCATAATATACTTCGTTCTTTGTTACTTTTTTAATTGAGTTTGTTGAGCTTCCGCTTTCTGTTTTGCAATCAGATAAGCTTCGATATGTTTTTGAATAGCAACTTTTGCTCCTTTGATCAAGCGGCCATTGAAAAAGCAATACCATCCATTGGGTTCCCCTGTATCATTTTTTAACATAAAACCGTTGAATTGCTCTTGAATCGTTTGTGAACCACCTTCTCGTTTTTTGCCAATCGATTCAAATTCACTTGGGTCAATCAGCGATGCCGTATCACAAAACCAATCAATACTTTTTTTTACTGCAGCGAGGTTTCCAGTTAAAACGTTTTTTTTGATCTGCACTTGCCAGATGTCTGGTGAGTTATCTGCAGATTTTAGAGTAAATCCTCGGTATGTAGTGATTGCCATGATGACCTACTTATTTTTGTCATTGATAGTTAAATAATAATTGTATCTTCTCGGTACGCAAGTATATTTAGTAACTAATTAGAAAGTTATAGTGCATTAACATGAAAAGACCTCTTGTACAATTGACCGAAGCAAAACAGATCAAAGCTAAGCTATTGGAATTTAAGCATCCTATCACACCACAGCAGCTTGCTCTATTGACCCGAGAACACTATCAAAAAAATTCATTACTCGCCTTCAGTAAAGATTGGAATATTTTCACTGAATTTTGTCAAAGAAAATCAGTAAACCCTTTACCGGCCTCCGTTACCGCCGTTAGGTTATTTCTTGAAAGTGAAGCCAAGGTAAGAAAGTTTAGTACCATTAGACGTTACTCTGTCACTATCGGTATGATTCATTACTTACTGAATCAAAAAGATCCGACGTTGAATGTTCAAGTTCGTCAACTTCTTCAACGCTTAAGGGCAGAAAAATACGGCGATGAGAAACAAGCTGAATGTTTTACTCGTCAACACTTGGCATCACTTTATCAATTGATGGTTAAAAGTAATGAAAGCCTCGCGATACGTGATTTAGCTATCTATCACGTGATGTTTGAATGTGCCATGAAACGAGGAGAGCTTAAAAAGCTCAGCTTCACGGATATTACAGAAGATCATAGTCAACTTAGGATCGGCAATGAAATCTATCAATTATCCCCTTCCGCCCAGCAAATATTAGCTCGTTGGATAGCATTAATCTCTCAGCAAGACGGCGCTGTTTTTCGCTCAATTGATAGGCATGGCAACATCAATAATCGACCTTTAGATGATTCATCCATCTACCGTATATTAAGGCGTGCTGGTGATTTATTAGCGCTACCACATTTAAAGTTTTCAGGTCAATCGACCCGAATTGGTGCAGTAAAAGAGCTAGCTGAACAAGGCTATCATACTAAAGATATTCAAAGTTTTGGCCGTTGGTTAAGCCCTGCGATGCCTAACCAATACTTAGGTAAGTTACACACCGCAGCAGTCGCTAAAATAAAATTTACTCGAATTAAACCTTGGACATAAGTGAGCGTTGGACACAATCAGCTAAAAACACGGAGAATGAGTGGCCGTGGTGTTCCAGCATTTTCGGGAACATTGAAATGGGCGTCATACCCGGGAAAGTATTCACTTCATTAAGATAAATTTCACCTTGTGAGGTAAGGAAAAAGTCAATTCGAGCAAGATGTCTTAATTTCATATGCACAAAAACTTTCTCTGCATAGCGCTTAATGAGGTCTCTTTGCTCTGCGGTGATATTATCCGCAGTCACTTTAGTCATTGAGTGGCTATTTGCGCTGTATTTCTCTTCATAGCTATAAAAAGCATCATCAGGAGCAATAATCTCGCCAGGCTGAGTAATATGGAGTTTGCCACCGAGTTCATAAGCGGCGACTTCTAATTCTCGTGGTTTGACGGCTTGTTCAACCAGCACTTGATCAGAAAAGGTAAAGGCATCATCAATTGCCTTGGCAATTTGCTGCTTATCGGTGACCTTGTAACAGCCAACCGATGAACCTTGTCGAGCCGCCTTAATAAACACTGCGCCCCATTTATCAAAGGCTTGCTGGGCTTGACGTAAAGCTTCATCGTTATTTTCTGTTAAAAATAAGTAGGGTGTATTAGGAATACCGAGTGCGTCATACCATAGTTTCGACGTGATTTTATTGAAACTATTACTACTGGCTTCTGGTCCACATCCTAAATATGGGATACCGGCCAGCTCTAGCATCGATTGGATGTCGCCCGTTTCTCCCGGATAACCGTGGATGCAAGGCACAACAAAGTCAATGCGACGAGATCCATGCTCACTGTTTAGTGAGGCAGAGTTCGTATCAAGATAAACCATATCGCCAGACTCAGTAAACCAGCCAGCAGGTTTCATCTCTACTCGAATCACGTCGAACGATGGCGTTAACGTCAGTTGTTGCTGCAAATAATCAGCGGAAACTAGCGAGATCTCATGTTCTGATGAGCCCCCACCACATAAAAGTAAAATTGTTGTTTTTTTCATTACACTGTTCCGTTACACCAAAATTCGGTTGCAGGCCACGAGGCCAAGTGATGCAGTAACTACATTCATTTTATCGGCTATGATAGACAATTCAGCACAGAGGTACACCATAGAAGAGGATTTATTACCTAATCTTAGTTTAATTGTGTAGAGAATAAACAGTACAGGGGCAAAGGCCCCTGTTGTAAACGTTCATTAGTTGAGTTTATTTAGTGTGGGGAAATCTGAGTTTTTAATACTATCAATGCTCTTAACGAATGGTTTCAAGTCACGGAATTCTTCTGGCAATCTTTGCAAGGCGTTCAACGCTTCCTGACGAGTGGCATAATCACCATACAAGACCGTGTACCATTTCGTACCATTAACGACTTTATAGTTTTCCCAGATCGGTTGTTCATCTTTAGGTAACTGATTCGCAAATTGATCAACCTTAGTTTGCGCCCCAACGGCAACAACTTGAATGGTGAAGCCATAACGTGGATTCATTGCTAATTGCTGTTCGGTTGGTGGTGCAATAGTGACTTTAGGTTTGGCTGGCGGCGTTGCTTTGACGATTTGTTTCTCTTCAGCCGGAGCCATTTTGATCACTTGAGCTTGAACATTACGCTCGGAGACACCGTCAGCGTTACCCCTTTCTGAGACAATAGGTTTAGGAATATCAGCCACGGCAAACTCTTCCGTGTGGCTTTGAGTTGTTACATCCGTGATATAATTTTCTGAGGCACAGGCGGCCAGCAGCGCGCACAAGCCAACAATCGCAATTCTTTTCATAAACCAATAACACCTTAGATAGAAAGTAATGTAAATCATGCCGATAGCGCGTCTTATAATCAAGTATAGGATGTGATTATCTCTGATTATCCTGTGATTTGTGGCACAAAGTGAAAGAGAGATGATGTCATGAAGATCACATCCAGACTAAATACATCAACACCATTAGATAATTTTAACTACAGTGTTGTTGATATGGCTGTATTGACCTTTGGTGAAGATTTCATGCTAAAGGCAAAACTTAGTTATTGGCTCGTTACCTTTTAGGTCTTTTGCATCATGAATTCTATTAACCCGCTACTTAATCCAAGATCTGTGGCTGTGATTGGCGCTTCAACGCGATCTTTTCGTGCCGGTAATATCGTCATGAAAAACCTACTTCAGGGCGGTTTCGATGGTGCAATTATGCCAGTAACGCCTCGTTATCCTTCTGTGTGTGGAGTCTTGGCTTATAAGACCGTGCTTGATTTACCTCTCGTTCCTGATATTGCTATTCTTTGTACCCATGCTTCTCGTAATCTTGAACTTTTCCGTCAATTGGCAGAGAAAGGCGTTTCATGTGTTATCGTGTTATCTGCCGATATGTACAGTGAAGATGCCCAGCAGCATGAAGTTCAGCAACAGTGCCTAACGATAGCCAAACAAGCGGGCATACGTGTGCTTGGCCCTAATAGCCTCGGTATTATTCTGCCTTGGATACACTTCAATGGCTCATTCTCTCCAGTCAATGCCTTAAAGGGCCATATTGCTTTTATTTCTCAGTCAGCAGCCGTCTGTACTACGATTCTTGACTGGGCCAATGATAAACAAATTGGCTTTTCGGCTTTTGTTTCCCTAGGCAACGCCTGCGATATCGACTTCGCTGATTTACTCGATTCGCTCAGTATCGACAAGCACACTCACGCGATTTTGTTGTATGTTGATACTATTAAAGATGCACGCCGCTTTTTATCCGCGGCACGTGCCGCGTCTCGTAATCGACGAATACTTGTTTTAAAAGGTGGTAGAACCGCTGCAGGGCGAAAAGCGGCTAAAATACACACTGGAGGCGAAGACACACTAGACATTATTTACGATTCTGCCATTCGCAGAACCGGTATGCTGAGGGTTAATAATACGCATGAGCTGTTTGCGGCCGTTGAAACATTAACTCATGCCGTACCACTCCAAGGCGAGCGGCTAGCGATCATCACTAATGGTGGTGGGCCTGCTATTATGGCTGTCGATACGTTACTCGAACGCGGAGGCAAATTAGCACAATTAAGCCATACCGTTTACCAACAACTGGATCAATGCCTTCCGCGTAGTTGGTCGCAAAATAACCCGATTGATATTGTTGGGGATGCTGACCACACTCGTTATATTAATGCGTTAAAAGCGGTACTCGACAGTGATGATATCGATGCCATTCTGATTATGCACTCTCCTTCCGCCATCGCGCACTCAGAACAAACAGCAATGGCTATTGTTGAGGTGATTAAAAACCATCCTCGGGCGAGGCGTTTTAATATTCTGACTAATTGGTCTGGGGAACTCACCGCTCGCCCTGCTCGGCACATTTTTACTCAAGCCGGTATCCCGACCTACCGCACGCCAGAAAGTGCCGTCGTCGCTTTCATGCATTTGGTTGAATTTAGGCGTAACCAAAAACAGTTGATGGAAACACCGACGACCACTGAGTTGGTGACCGCTTCAGAAATCAATAGCGCCAAAGCGTGGATCGCCGAGCATTTAAGTGAACAAGAAAGTGTACACATTGATACTCATCAAATAGGCAGTTTTCTCAAATGCTTTCATTTTAATGTGTTACCGACTTGGATTGCTTCGGACAGCAGTGAGGCGGTACACATAGCAGAAACGATTGGCTATCCGGTTGCGGTAAAATTGCGTTCACCAGATATTGCTCATAAATCCGATGTACAAGGCGTTATGCTTAACCTACGCAACCGTAACGAAGTCGCCAATGCCGCGCAATCGATCCTTGATAGAACTCAACTCTCCTACCCTGCAGCTAGGGTGTATGGCTTGTTGGTGCAAGCAATGGCCAAGTTGGGCGGAGGAGAAGAGTTACGTATTAAAGTCAAACACGATGCTATTTTTGGTCCGGTAATTTTACTGGGGCAAGGCGGTTCTGAATGGGAAGAGTCATTGGATGCAGTCGCTGCATTACCGCCATTAAATAGTACATTAGCAAGATATTTAATTGTTCGGGCGCTACGCAGCGGTAAAATTCGTCTACAAAAACAACCAGTACCAATAAACATTGACGGTTTATCCGAGTTTTTAGTCCGAATTTCCCAACTGATTATTGAGTGTCCACAAGTACATGAATTGGATATCCACCCTTTACTGGTCAATGGTGATCAATTTACGATTCTAGATGCCGATTTGATATTACAGCGTTTCGAAGGGGATGCGCAAAGTCGGTTAGCTATCCGTCCCTATCCTTCTGAATTGGTGGAAAATGTCATCGCTAAAGATGGGGAGCCGTTAACTCTTAGGCCGATTCTCCCCGAAGATGAGCCACAACATGCCGCTTTCATTCATCGAGTCTCAAAAGAAGATCTGTACAAACGCTTTTTTTCGGATGTCGGTGAATTTAATCACGAAGCGCTAGCCAACTTTACCCAAATTGATTACGACCGAGAGATGGCTTTTGTTGCTGTCAGCCATAAAACCTCACCAGCAGAGATCATTGGCGTCTCACGAGCATTGATCAACCATGATAATAGTGATGCTGAATTTGCCATTTTGATCCGCTCCGATCTTAAAGGTAAAGGGCTCGGATCATTACTAATGAAAAAGATCATTGATTACTGCCAAGCGAAAGGCACTGCCCGCATCTCAGGTATGACCATGCCTAGCAATAAAGGGATGCTTAGTTTAGCCCAAAAACTCGGCTTTAGTATCGAGATCCATTTTGAAGATGGAACGGCAGATATGGTCTTAACCCTGACCAAACCGTAAATCAATACTCTGGTAGATCAGACGAGATTCCAATGTTTTTTCAAATATTGAATACACCACGATTTGGCTTCACCCGTCGTATTTCTACGCCACGCCATAACAATATCAATATGTTTATCCATGCTGCCCGATATCTTTTGCAACTGCCCACTGGCAATCAACGGCTGCGCGATTTGTATCGGTAACGTACCAATACCTAATCCCTCCACCAGCGCTTGGCATTTGGCATTAAAATTACTCACCGTCAAACGCGGCTGTTTTTCTAAGATATTAATACTCATCGCTGGCTGTTCCCGCGCTGTATCGGCAATCGCAATCACTCGATACTTCTGTCGAGCCTGCTCATCAAACTCACCACGACGGCGATGAACATAATGATCGCTCGCAGCAACCCAAATCAGTGACATTGAGCCTAATCGCTCTGATTTTACTTCTTGCGGTAAACTGTCTATCTTGGGGCAAATCAGTAAATCGGCTCTTCCTGTAGCGAGAGACTCCCAACTTCCGGCTAAAATCTCTTCTTGTAGACGAATTCGAGTTTTACTGACATTGCCTAACGCATCCACCAAAGGAAAAAAGTTCGCGACCGGAATGATGCCATCAAAAGCCAATGTAATATCCAATTCCCAACCGTTAGCAAGTAACGTCGCATCGTTAACTAGCTTCTCGGCGGCCGACAAAATGGTTCGCCCACGCTCAAGGATCAACCGTCCGGCATCAGTAAAACTGGCTTTGTGACCAGAGCGATCAAAAATCATCATATCCAAATCTTGTTCAAGCTTTTGAATTTGATAACTCAATGAGCTTGGTGCGCGGTTCAGTTCATTGGCCGCGGCAGCAAAACTGCCACGGCGATCAATCGCATCAAGGATATGTAGCGCTTCTAAAGTAATCGGGCTTTGCATCTCTTCTTTCCTCATACAAGATCGGTGATTAGACGATCGTTTTACTCTGGCTTTACCCATACTTGGCTAAAATCAAACCAGCCTAAGGCATTGCACTTTGCATTTTGTAACGCACCACATTGATCTTTATTCACCCCTAACCAGCAATGAAACATTGGAATGATCTGTTTACTGGCGACTAAGGACTTACCGAGCTCTTGAGCGGGAAAAGGGGTTGATTCATCGCTCGCACGCCATTGATCAATCAATCCAGACCAACGATAAAAATCCTCAGCTTGACTCATTGGTTCAATATCAGAGTAATCCAATAACCAGCCAGCCAGTGCATCATCCCGATGGTTAGCAATACCCATAGCTTTGATCCAAATGTCTACCTGATCGACATCATCGACGGTTAATTCATATTTAATGAAAGTTACCTCAATGCCATCTTCTTTAAGTAGGCGTTCAATACACTTTGCTAAAGTAGGAAACATAGGATGCTGGGCATGATAAGCAACTGTAACGGTATTACCGATTGGCGGTTCAACGGCTGACATTGGTCCATTTTGATGATACCAACCCGGCTTTAATCCATAAGCAGGCAATACGCCCAGTTCAACCACTTTTTCTTCTGGTAACAAACGAAATAAATTCAGCGCACTGAGTTTAGTTTGTAGATAACTGGCCCAAACCTCATTAGACGCAATCCCATTACGACGATTGAGTAATAAATAAGTGCAACCGGGATCGAGTTCAACATCTTCACTAAATGAACCGCGTTGACTTTTCATCGGATGCGTTAAGCTCGGAAATACCATTGAGGAGTGCACTTCATCAATAACCCATACTTCGACACGGTCCAGCAATGGACGAAAACCAAAATAGCCATCAAATGCTTGTAGCACTAGCCTTTTCTCATCATTAACGAATACCTTATAAGGACCACTGCCCACCGGTTTTTGATCAAAGTCATCCGCTCTTAATGACTCTGGCAATAAAATTTTTGCACAAGATTCTGCCAGCAATAACGGTAAGCGAGTATCAGGTTTTGATAGATGGATATCGACGACCCAATTATCCGGAGTCGTAATGGCGTCAATGTGCGCAAACAAATTTACCAAACGTAATTGCCATAGACTCTGCACCACTATCTCAGTGGTCATTAATTCACCGTTATGAAAACGTACTCCAGGGCGTAAATAAAACCGCCAGTGTGTTGGACTTAACGCTTGCCAGTGATGGGCAAGATCCGCTTGTAGCTGTTCCTCTTCATCTAAACGAGTCAAACCAGAATAAATTTGCCGCGCAATATGCAGCTCTGAACGGCGCATCGGCTTCGTGGGATTAAGCATAGAAAGTGGTCGATAATACGGCAAACGCACCACTTGCAAGCCCTCTTGGTGTTGTACACCTAGGTAACTTTGGATAACTTGGGTTAACTTAGCGGCATCTTGATCCAATACCGCCAGCGCTTGACCTATCTTGCCTTCTTGCAGATAACGGCGAGCAAGGTTTTCACTGACATCTGCCCGACTACGTTTAAAAATAAGCTGTGAGAGTTTGCCGCGTCCTGGAGCGGGATGCCATTCAATCCACCCCTCATCTTCTAATTTGTTGAGAACAATGCGCGCATTACGTCGAGTGCAAAATAAAATGTCGGTAATATCGTCTAATTGCGTCTCTGCATCTTGACCATGAAAATGAGCAAATAAGGTTTCAAATTGGACACGTAAGCGAGGGCTACTCATAAAGGAGGAAACTCTATATCTTAAAAACTTACTACAGTTTCCTCTATTTAGGTCCTTCAGTGCAAGAGCAGGCCACCAGTTTAGGAGATATCGCAACCTAAAGATTGAGCAAGCTCAGATAATTGCTCACTGTTATCGAGCTTAACCGACCATTTTACACCACCACTGTTGGCTAACAATACATTCGCGCCTCTGCCAAGTAAAGTGACATTGTCACTTGATGATTGTAGGCTAATTGAATGTTCACCCAGTAAACGCACCACCACTTCATGTGCGGTGGCAATAATTTTCCCACCGGAAAATTCCATCATCATTCGCTTGCCTCGCTATCTTGGCTTACTTTATTACGCTGCTGTTTGACCGCCAACGTTAAACGGCTGACACAGACCAAGCGGCCTTGTTCATCGGTAATATCTATCTGCCAAACTTGAGTGGAAATCCCAATATGGATAGGTTTCGCCGTGCCAATTATCTGACCTTGTCGCATAGCCCGTAAGTGATTAGCATTAATGTCTAATCCTACACAATAGCGAGTCTTATCGACGGCAAAATTACCGGCAATGGAGCCTAAGGTTTCGGCTAAAACCACCGATGCTCCACCATGCAACATTCCCAATGGTTGATGTGTATACGAACAGACTGGCATGGTTGCCGAGATAGTGTTTTCCGTGATCTCGGTATAAATAATATTCAAATGCTCCATCATGGTATTTTTTGACGTGGCATTTAATCGCTCTAAACTGATTGGCTTTTTCCAAATGTCCATGTTCACCCTTAATAAAATACATCAATAGCCGTCAACAACGCGCATCCAGCAATATTGCATCTCCAACAAACTTGGGTATATTGTACAACCACTTGGCTATCTATCCTACCGAGTCATTATAGGGATGATTATGATTAAGGATGTATTATGCGTTTAAGAATAAAAATCTTAAGCTTAATGATAACGTTGATGGGTTTAACCGCTTGCAGCGCTTCGCCAACTGGGCGCAACCAGCTATTGCTGTTCTCGAATACCCAAATGAGCACGCTCGGCGTGCAATCTTTTAGTCAAATGAAAAGTGAGTTGCCGATCAGTCAAGATGCGGCCTTGACTCGCTACGTACAATGCGTCACCGATGCCCTTCTTCAGTACGTCCCAGCACAGCCTAGCGTCGAGCAATGGGAAGTTGTCCTGTTTGATAGTCCACAAGTGAATGCTTTTGCCCTACCTGGCGGCAAAATCGGAGTTTATACCGGATTACTAAGCGTTGCCGTCAATCAAGATCAACTGGCAACGGTGATTGGTCATGAAATTGCTCATGTACTTGCCAATCATAGTAATGAACGCCTCTCTCAAACCCAACTGGCCAATGTCGGATTACAAGTAACTGATGTTGCTTTAGGAGCTTCAGAATATGCACAATATCGTGATTTGACGATGGCGGCTTTAGGTGTCGGTGTTCAATATGGCGTGATTATGCCTTATGGCCGCCGCCAAGAATCAGAAGCGGATCGCTTAGGATTAACCTTAATGGCCCAAGCTGGGTTTGATCCGACACAAAGTATCGAACTATGGCGAAATATGGCAAGAGCTTCGATGGGACAGCAACCACCTGAGCTACTATCGACCCATCCTTCCCACAGCACACGCATTAATGATCTGGCTGCGAAGATCTCAACATTGCCAGATACCACGCGACAAGCGCCCAATTGTGGACCATAAACTAACATCCCGTTCAAAACGACTTTAATTGTCTTCACTACCCCGAGAGTTGCAGAATATTCTCGGGGTTTAACCCTTCCAATCGTAGGCATAAAGTGGATAATACCCGCGAACTTAATCTTATAGAGGTGGGAATCAATGTCTACTGAAGCAACTTTACTCGAACGCTGTGACTCAAAATGTGAACTGTGCGCAGCACAGAGCTCGCTGTCTCCTTATGTGGTTGCCCCGCATACACAGATCACCGTCGATCACGCTATCATGCTTTGCGCCACCTGCAGCTCACAAATCGAACAACCTGAAACGATGGACGCGAATCACTGGCGCTGTCTAAATGACAGTATGTGGAGCCAAGTGGCGCCCGTTCAGGTAATGGCATGGCGTCAACTCAAGCGCTTATCAGCAACAGAAAGCTGGGCGCAAGATTTGCTGGATATGATGTATATGGAAGAAGATCTTCAAAAATGGGCCGAAATTGGTATGAACGATGATGAAGATAAACCCCGTGACGTGAATGGTGTCGAGCTCAAAAAAGGCGATGACATCACGGTGATCAAAGATCTTCCAGTGAAAGGCTCAAGCATGGTCATCAAACAAGGAACGGCGGTACGTGGTATTAACTTAACCGATGATCCAAAGCACATTCAGGGTAAAGTTAATGGTCAAACTATGTACATTATCGCTGAGTATTGCCGCAAGAAATAAGCAACTTTGTGCTTATCTTTGCTAAGCGCTAAATGTATATAGCAAAAAGCCGACGTTTTCGTCGGCTTTTGTCTTTTAACAACTTATCTTTTTGCTTAACGTGTTAATCCAATATCACGTTGAATATGGCTAGATAATTCTGCAGTGTGGTAATACGTTGTTTGTTTCGTTTCCACAAAAAGAATATCCACCAAATGAGCTATCAATCCTTTGAAGTTAACCGCATAGGTTTTTTTATCCATAGAGGTGGGTGCTGTTAAAGTACCTAAACGCATTGCTTGTGCCATGTGAGCCTCTCTTAATTCGGTAACTTATTTGCGCGCATTTTAAGCAAGCTATTGCTACAAAAGAAGTGACAAAATTTGTCATTTCGAATTAAAAAAACTAATGAAACAACCCCATAACAACTGCGGAATATATATTCAAAACAAACGCATTTAAAGCTACTATTTAACCATCAAATGCATAAGGACAATCGCTCTACGATTTTTCAGGCTTTTCATTAACAAATATTTTACTCTCGCGTAAAGTCACTATTTTCTAACTTAATAACACAAGCTTGAGATCGAGCCTGCCCTTTAACAAGTGATGCGATGATCGCAAATAGCATGGTCATTAATAATACCGACAATGATATCCAAGTCGGGATTTCCCAGCGGGATCCAACCAGTAACATTTTTACGCCAATAAACATCATAATGAAAGCTAACGCCGGTTTTAAATAGATAAACTTATCCAGCAAGCCTTGTAAAACAAAAAATAATGAACGCAAGCCAAGCAAAGCGAAAACGTTAGCAGCGAGCACGAGAAAAGGCTCTCTGGTCACCGCAAAGATGGCTGGAATAGAATCCAGTGCAAACATCACGTCCATACAGGCGATCACACCAACAACGATCAACATCGGAGTAACCCACCAGCGTTTGCCAACACGTACCCAAAGTGCATGTCCTTGGTATTGATTCGTCACTCGACAGCAACGTCGGATGATTCTTTCTGCTAATGGATTAGCGTGACTCGCTGGCTTTTCTCGTAATAACTGCACACCCGTCCACATTAAGAACAGGGCAAACACATACAATAAGCCATGATATTGTTCGAGTAATTGAGCACCAACGATAATCATCACCGCACGCAACACAAGCGCGCCAATCACTCCGAACAAAAGCGCTCTTGGACGAAGCGACTCCGGCACAGCGTATTGATGAAAAATAATCGCAAAGACAAACAAATTATCAATACTAAGCGATTTCTCGAGTAGATAACCGGTTAGAAAAGCTAATGTTGCTTGCGAGGCGCTATAAGGGCTATGAACAGCATAATCATCCCAAAATAGATAAAGGACTGCCGCAAACAAAAACGCGAGTAAAATCCAAACCACGCTCCAGCTTAGCGCGCGTTGCAGGGTGATTCGGTTACCACGAGTTTGCCAAATATCCATAGCAACCAGAGCAAACGTTAATAACGCAAACGAAATGTAGATGATCGGGGTCATGCTTCCTCCACAGGCGGAAGGAAAACGGATTCTCGATAGGAAAACGACACCTTCCGCATACCAGTTAGTTCACTGCCTAAATAAGCAGTATGGAATGCGTTGGTCTCGTCGAAATAGAAGTGATAAACAAACTATTTATATTTGCCGGATAAGCGATACTTAACGTGATGACGACAAATAAACAAATGGCGACTACTCCCCAAACGTCGCCATTTTATGCTGAGTCGCTACTTTCGTCTAGAGTTGATAGCAATTAAATTCCTGCGAAGGGCAAAGCATACACTAAACCTGCCCATAAACTAATCCAAACGACGACCACTAAAGCATCTAACCAGTCTTTGCTCCACATTGGCTTCTCCCCTGTTTGAGTCACAGCGCATAATGCTTTGCAAAGAACACGCCATATTAACGTGTGTATTGTCCCGTTTCTTGTCGTTCAGCGTCATTACTGAGTATCGAGGGGTTATCGGTTAAAAACTCAATAAAGGCATCGGCCATCGAAATCGTAGTGATTTTCCCTTCTCCTTTCATTTCTGTCAGTCCTTGATAGCCTTCTTTCCCTTTCATGGTATAAGCCGAAGACGTTCCCCAATATTCCTGTTCCGCTTGTACGGGATGCCACTGTCCCTTTTGCCAGATCTGTAAATTGGCGATCCGTTCTCCGAGCGGTCGTTCGGGCAGATACTCAAAGGAAAGATGGTGAGTATAAGGATAACTTCCCGCTCCCGTGCCCTCGACACCATTATTTAAAGCGTTATTAATTGCCCCTTCAAGGGCTTTAGCCAGGCTTTTACCTTTTAAACGATAAACGCCAATCGGCACGGCAAACGGAAGTAATTTTCCGGCAATATCGGCAACAGAAACAGCACCGGCAGATAAGGAGGTCCTCACACCGCCCGCATTATGAATCGCAAACTGAACCGGGTAGCCACGTTTACGCATCACATGCATAAAGGATCTCGCCACTAAAGGAGCCAATTCACTGGGGCCTTCTTGATCGGGAATACGCACATGACGTAGTGCTTGAGTAGCATGACCAATGATTTGTTGCTGCAACTCTCGCACACGAGGAATGTATTTATTGCGCAAAATAGCATGCACTTGCGGATCTTTTTTACACACCACGACATTAGGGTGGTTATTTACAAAATCACAGGCATCGAGATAAGCAGAATCACTGCCTGCTTCACTCATGCTCGCATCAAGAAATAATCGTCGACCCAGCAATAATTCATTACGCCCTGAGAAATTCACTACGTTGCCTTGTTCATCAAAGTCTATCTGGCAGTGGCCTAACGCCAATGCATACAGCCCAGCTTGAACAACGTAAGTTTGGTTAATTTTTTGTCCATAGGATTCCTCACTACTTAACCCAAGTGAGCTAAAATCACCTTGCAATACGTGAGTATGACCACCGACGATTAAACTTATCCCATCAACCTTAGCCGCTAACTCTTTGTCAGCTTCATAGCCTAAGTGGCTGACGAGAATAATTTTATTAATCCCAGCATTGTGGATCTGTTGAATAGTATTCTTAGCTGTTTCTAACGCGTTGATAAATGGTGTATCAGCATCTGGGTTGGCTATCTCATCCATTTTATCCAAAGATAAACCGAAGAGAGCGATATCACTTCCCTGCGCAGATTTAACAATCCACCGAGCGCACTGTTTATCTACATCAAAGGCATGTACGCGCGGATTCATCGCTAAACGATGAGGTTTATCTTCATGCTCTTGCGATAAATCCCAGTTACCGGCAAGTAAAGGGAACTGGATACGCTCAGCAAATTGCGCCACCGGATCATTACCCATATCCAGCTCGTGATTCCCTAAAGTCATAGCATCAAGGCCCAGTGAATTGAGCATTTCTGCGTTCGCTAATCCTTTGAATAACGAAAAATAGAGCGTGCCTTGGAAACAATCGCCAGCGTGAACCAAGATAAACTCTCGCTGCATCCGCTTCGCATCGGCTCTTAACTGCTCAACACGAGTGGCTATACGTGCAAAACCGCCAGCACTGACAAAAGGCGTCATCGTTTGCCCGTCAATATTCAAGGTCAGTTGTAATGATGTTGGCTCAAAATAAGAATGGGTATCATTGATATGAGCCAGAGTGATTGATGTAATATTTTTTATTTTTTTCATAACTTTCTCTCTCTTTCGCGCTCATCCTAGCGGAAAAATCATGACAGAATCGTGACTTTTATGAAATAGGTTTGCAAAAAAAGTGTCCGACTGTCCTATCGTTTATTACGTAATACGAGATAAAAGGGATGAATTTGTGAGATGAGGACAAGTTTCAAGCCTTAACGGTCTGCTTTTTCAGACTTTTTCCTTTATGCTAAAAGAAAAGCTCAGCGTAAGCAGGCACGCGTTGAGAAAAAGGACCTTGCCAATGCATCTAGAACGTATTGAAATATCAGGATTTCGTGGCATTCGCCGTTTATCGCTCGCTTTTGATGAGTTAACCACCCTCATTGGTGAGAATACGTGGGGTAAATCCTCATTATTGGATGCGCTCTCCATCATGCTACCTGCCGATGGTCGGCCTTACCAGTTCGAATTGCAAGATTTCCACGTCGACTATTCTGTCTCTCACCCCCAAACCCAAGATATTCAAATCATTTTGAGTTTTGTCACTACTGAACCTCGCGAACACCGCGCAGGACGCTATCGCAAGCTGAAACCGGTGTGGCGACAAGACGAACAGGGCAATCAACGAATCATTTATCGTGTCAGCGGAACACGGGTACAGTACGATATCTCAACCGATTATGCTTTCTTAGATTTAGACGGTAATCCTATTTTAGTTCATGACAGCGCACAAATCGCTCAAACTCTGATGAATTTACATCCGGTGATCCGACTGCGAGATTCTCGACAATTTGAACGCCCCTTTGTCGAAGGTAACGGTAAAAACACTCGCGTTGAGAAACGCATTAATAATACATGTCGCCGCTTAATGGCGATTCCCGGCCATGTCAATAAAGGTGAAATGCGCAGTAGCCTGAGCGCTATGCAAGCCTTAGTCGAGCATTATTTTTCTTTCAAAGATCAAAAACGTAAAAACCCACGTCGTGAACGCGAAAGCTTAGTCTACGCTTCACCAAGCAACGATAAAAGCTTAACGCAAATTGTCGATGAAACCAAAAATCGCCAAACGCGTTTGTTACTACTCGGGCTACTTAATGCTTATCTTCAAGCGAAAGGACCCAATGATCTTCGCCGTTATGCGCGACCGATTTTAATCGTTGAAGATCCGGAAGGGCGTTTACACCCCACTCACTTAGCCAGAGCCTGGAGTCTTTTAGAGTTGTTACCGATGCAAAAGATCTTAACTACTAACAGTGGCGATCTCCTCGGCTCAGTCCCCCTGCACTCGATCCGTCGTTTAGTTCGACAATCAGATAAAACGATCGCAACCAGCATGCCGATCCATGGCGTTAGCCGAGATGAGTTGAGACGAATTGGTTTTCATATTCGTTTTCATCGTTCTGGTGCGCTTTTCGCTCGCTGTTGGCTATTGGTAGAAGGCGAAACTGAAGTTTGGTTGTTTAGTGAATTAGCAAGACAATGTGGTTATAACTTAGCTGCAGAAGGCGTACAAATTATCGAGTTTGCCCAATCAGGATTAAAGTCATTGATCAAAGTGGCTAAAGCTTTTTCTATTGAATGGCATGTGGTTACTGACGGCGATCCTGCAGGTAAGAAATACGCAGCAACAGTGATCGGCATGTTGGGCAATGATCAACCTCGACATCGATTAACCGAACTCCCTGATCGCGATATCGAGCATTTTCTCTATTCTCACGGCTTTGAAGACTTTTTTAAAGACATGGTCAAGATCCCTCATGATCATCCTATTCCAGCTAAAAAAGTGGTTAGCCGCGTACTCAAAAAACACGCAAAACCTGACTTAGCTTTGGCGATTGTTTCTCACTGTGATAAAAATGGTCTTGAATCTATCCCGGTCCTACTACGCTGGACACTGAAACGCGTGATTACGATGGCAAACGGCCATGGCTAGAGATCACCGAACGTTCGATCAATAAACAAAGAAAAAGCACAGCCAGTTAACTTTAGGCTGTGCTTAGTATCAAAGGAGCAAAACAGTCACATTTAGGGGAAATATGAATGTCGATATCAGAAAAGATGATATGAGGTCATTGATACAAAAATAAGCAATGAAATCCAACCATCGTATTTTGAAGAATGGATCCGTTATCAAGTAAACGATTTAACTGACACGGTTGATGGATTTTAGGCGTTTAGTTTGAGCGCTATTCTGTGCGCGTTGATGAAGCCACACTCCGCTCGTTTTCATTAAATAACCAAAAACTCCCCCAAGCAGTAATGAAGGGATCACCAAAGGCCATTGCTCTGCTGCGGCAAATGTTGCGCAAGATCCAATAAAGGTACCGGGAATATAAGCAAGCCAACTTTTACTCGCTTGAATACACATCATAAAGGCAACCATTGCAGTAATGATATAACCTAATACATCCCCCCCCATCCACGAAGAGCTGTAGATAATCACTAACGCCCAGAAAACCCCGCTGATGTTACACAGTAAACTTTGCAGTAATCCTCTGATCCCTTCATTGGGCGTAGCAAAAAAACTGGTGCAACCTAAAAAACCAGCCCAAGAGAGAAGCCCTAACGAGACAGCAATCCATCCCCAAAGACCCGATAAGATCCCTGTTGTCAGTGAAATGGCGAATAGTATATTCATGATCTTCTCCGCAGTGACTCGCTTGCAAACAACCTTATCAATGAGCGGCATAGTAAAGGGGAACAAACACAATAACCAGTGATCAGGAACACATATTTAAAGTAACAATTGAAGTTTAATACATAAAATTGTGACGCAAACGGTAAATCAACAGATTTAGGAACTAAAGAACATAGGGCTTACCCTTCATCATCCGTAATCCTTCACGCCGAATACATTCTGCTAACGGGTTTTCAGCCATATCTGCTCGCCAAATAAAAGTTAATGTTCTCTCCATACTCAGCTGGGGAACATTCAGCGCTACTAGCTGACCATTTTGAATAAATCGTTCAACATCCAAATAAGGCAAACAGGTTAAATAGGGGCCATTTTCTACCAAACTACGCAGCACGGGAACATGCTCATATTCACGCCATACATCCAAATCCGGGATAAGCTTATGCACTGCACTCTCAAAAATACCACGCGTCCCTGAGCCCTGTTCACGTAATACCCATTTCGCTTGTTCTAATTGGGCTAAACTCACCACATCGCGTTTCGCAAACGGATGATGAGCGGAAGTAACAATACATAAGTGATCACGACACCAAACTTCTTGGAGAATTCGGCTATCATCACAACGACCTTCGATGATCCCTAAGTCATAGCGATAATCTAAAATACCGTCGATCACGCTCTGGGTACTTCTGACGCCCAGCTCAATGCGGATCTCTGGAAAATCACTATCAATAATACTGATAAGATCGGGGACAAGATGTTCCGCAGGAGTTTGACTCGCACCAAGACGAATCTCTCCACTCAATAAATGCTGATCATAAAAGCCCATTTCAATTTGTTGAGCATCTTGCAGTAAGCGTTTCGCTTTCGGACGCAACCACATCCCCCAATGGGTCAGTGCCATCTGCTTGCCTTGACGTTCAAATAGTGGACGCCCTAACATTTTTTCTAGCTGTGCGAGCGACATACTGGTGGCTGACTGAGTTAAGGCGAGTTTATCTGCCGCGACACTGACACTACCGGAATCTGCTACCGCATCAAAAACGGCCAACTGTTTTAATGAATATCGCACTCTACATCCTTTTTATAACCATCATTACCCTGCCCATAATGAGCAATTCGTTTCATTTTACTGGCTCACCCAACTATATCAATAAAATTGATAGGGTAACCAAGAATTATCCATTTTACCGCCCTGCTCGTCTGCCCTAGTCTGGTTTGGTAACAACCCATACGGCGTTGTTTAATTTGTCAGGAGGTAATTATGAATGTGAGTCTGGAGAGCGCGTATGTCGACAGCCAACGCTGAAAATCAACACTATTTTTCACCCTATGAAATGATGGCTGAAGCGGAAAAGTTTGCTTTAAGTAAAGCGCAAAAAACCAGTGGACTGACGCTAAGTCTAGCGGTAATGGCCGGTGCGTTTATTGGTTTGGCTTTTTTGTTTTACATTACTGTGACCACAGGGAGTGAGAGTGCTGGCTGGGGATTGAGTCGTCTCGCTGGTGGCCTTGCTTTTAGTATGGGGCTAATACTGATTGTCATTTGTGGTGGTGAGTTATTCACCAGCTCAGTGCTATCAAGCATTTCATGGGCCAATAAACAGATAAGCTTTAGCAAAATGCTCGCTATCTGGGGCAAAGTATACGTGGGCAATTTTATTGGTGCGATGTTCCTACTTTTGTTGGTCGCTGCTGCGGGCTTGTATCAATTAGATAACGGTCAATGGGGTCTTAATGCGCTAAATATCGCTCAACATAAACTGCACCATACGGCCGTTCAAGCTTTCGCCTTAGGGGTGCTTTGTAACCTTTTGGTGTGTTTAGCCATCTGGTTAACTTTTAGTTCAGCCAATGCGATGACTAAAGCCGCGATGACAATATTGCCAGTAGCGATGTTTGTCTCCAGTGGCTTTGAGCACTGTGTTGCCAATATGTTTATGATCCCTCTTGGTATTGTGATTCATACCTTTGCTCCAGAAAGTTTCTGGATACAGGTCGGCAGCACTCCCGCTCAGTACGCCGACCTCAATATCTCTGCTTTTATTACGGCCAATCTTATCCCTGTCACTTTAGGAAATATTGTCGGCGGTGCTGTTCTGGTTGGCTTAGCAAATTGGTCAATTTATCGTCGTCCACATTTAAAAGCCGCTCATGTGAGCACAATAACAAAAACTACCCCTCTTCAGTCGGTTAAGGAAACTACTATGAAAAACGCAATCATCGTTCAAGATATGATGGATAAAAAAGCCATTACTCTCAGTGCAGAGACTCCAGTACCATCCGCTATCGATACTCTACTGGATAATTATCTTACCGCCGCCCCTGTCGTTGATCGCCAAGGTCGTTTGATCGGCATGTTCTCAGCTCACGATGTGATGGTCGAGCTATGGTGCCAAGACTATTTACCGAATGCAGAACAAAAAGTTGTTGATTTAATGACTCGTGATGTCATTGCTATTAATGCGAGTGATAGTTTAGTTGATGTAGCGGAGTTCTTTTGCATCGATAAAGAGCAACTTTTCCCAACGACCAGTATGGGTATTGCCACTCGATTTAATGCGTTGTCAGTTGAAGAGCGGGCCAAAAGCATGAAAGTCAGTAAACCCCATGTGCTGCCAGTTTTGGACAAAGGGCAATTTGTCGGTGTTCTGAATCGCAATCATGTGTTGGCCGAGCTACGTGCGATTTATGGTGAACGAGTGACGGCGGTTAAAACAGAAAAAGAGTTAGCAAGAGCCTAAACAGCGACTCATCATTATCGGCCGATACACACGATAAATGATAGGCAAAAAAATTCCCTGATAATTCAGGGAATTTTCTATTTAATCAATCGAACAGAATGACATCGACCAATTATTTCTTGATGCCTTCAACATGCAGTTCCATGTCAACGTAACTTGATGGGCCAACCACTTTAATCGCGAAGTCTTTTAATTCTAGACGAGTCGTACCCATGAATCCGGCACGCTGTCCACCCCAAGGATCCGTACCTGCACCAATAAACTGAGCATCGATAGTAATTGGTTTAGTATGACCATGCAGAGTAAGATCACCAGTAATCGCTAAGTTACCATCGCCTTTATCCACCACATGAGTACTGGTAAATGTCGCGGTAGAAAATTGCGAGGCATTGATAAAATCTGCACTGCGAATATGGCGATCTCGCTCTGCATGATTAGAATCGAGACTGCGTGTATCAACATTTACCGTAACTTTTGAAGCTGCAATATTCTCAGGATCATAAGAAAACTCACCATTAAAGGTATTAAAACGACCTTTAATATAACTAAAACCTAAATGGTTTACTTTAAAGTTGATAGAAGCATGAGCTCCTTGAGTATCAATTACATAGTCAGCAGCGTTAGCACTAAAAGGTAATGCCAAAGCGAACGCTAATCCAAGTAAGCTCTTTTTCATTTTTTTGCTCCTGTCATTTTACGTAAGGTATTGTCTTTATCGATAAAGTGATGTTTCAATGCCGCGAGTGCATGAATCGAGACCATGATGATCAGAAACCAAGCGGCATAAAAATGAACATCACCAGAGATATCCGTCTGTCTTGGAAACAAACTACCAAGGCTAGGTACAGTGAACCAATCGAACACCGAAATGCCTCGTCCATCGGCGGTAGAAATTAAGTAACCAGAAATAAAGATCACCGCTAAATTCACATAGATAAGCTTATGAACAATGTTGGCAGCGATACGCTCAAGTGGTTTACCTTCCACGGAGGGTGACGGCGTCACTAACTTCCAAATAAAACGAAATAAGGTTAACCCTGCCAGTAATATACCAATTGACTTGTGCCAATGCGGAACCGTGTGATACCACTTGCTGTAGTAGGATAAATCGACCATCCATAGACCCGCGGCAAACATACCAATAACGACAATAGCGGATAGCCAATGAATAATTTGCAGCGGTCGATTGTAATGTGTCACTTGGGTCTTCATAGGATTTCTCTTTGTAAAAGTGCCGAGTTGATACATCTTGATAACAGAGTATTTACCATTTGTACCGCTCTGGATAGACAAGGCAATTGATGATGTTGTTCAATTTATTTGAAGAAACTTTTCTATGCCATGTTTCACATGGTGCGACTGACACCGAAAAACTAATTATTGTTTAATTTCAAACAGTTAATTAAATTGACAGATATGCACCTCAACTTAAGTGGTAACATTATGAAACATATTGCCTTGATATGTTCTCGCTTGACTCAGAAAAATGAAAAGAAAAATGTATGCTATAGCACACTCTACACTGCTTTCAGTTGCCAAGCTCATCGCGATTGATTCATCATGTCACTAGCGATGGTGCTCTTTTAGTCAAAGCCAACTGATTGACCATCCACCATTATTTATTGGGTGGTGGATGTGTGAAGGTTAACTTTTTCGAGAGCAATGGGATTTGAATTTTAGGAAGCGATTAAAGTGGGATCGTTTAAATACATTTTGCTAAGGAGTACATCGCCTTGCTGTTGGATATAGTGACGCAAAGTGTCAATGAGTTTCAAGCCGATTGTCTAAAACTATGTGAAAAGCACTACCCTACTATTCATAATCAAGGAATGAGTCAACATCACCTCAGCCAAGCTTTTGCCCGGCGACTAGCGCGCACGTTAACTGAATTTGGTCATACCTGTGAATACATGCCGTTAGACTTTATGCCCAACAATGAACTTCCTTATCATTTTAGAGTGAGTAGTGATGTAGGGACGGTGTGGATATTAACGCAACATATGGTGAGTGCGGGGAAAACGTGCCGCGCAAAATTATTGCGCGATATTTGTGCTTGGAAACAAGAATATGCTTATGCCATTCAACCCAATGATCTATTACTCTTGCTCACCGATCATTGGATAAGTCGCAGCCAAAAAAGTCGTGAGTTGTTGCATTGGTGGACAGGACGATTACCCGATGAACTGGCTGACTATCATGCACAAGGCATCACTCTCTATGAAAGTGAATCACAACTGCTACAAACGTTAGAGTCCACTTTTACCATGACCCCCTGCTATATTAAGTATGGTCACCCTCTTAAGCGCTCTAAAAACCAACAGCTCGTACGTAAATATATTCAGCTTTATGCGGTATTACAAGGTGCTTAACGCCATAGATACTACGGCCTAGGTGTCCACCTAAGCCGTACTCAAAGCTGGAGCCTGTCATATATTAATCGATGCGCGCCAGTAAGGCATCCATAATATCATCCATCGACACAAACCCGAGCAGTTGATTATCATTTAAAACCAGTAGACGTTTAATATGTTGTTGAGTCATCAGCGCCGCAACATGTTTTAACGCGAGATTTTCACCAACCGAGATCGCCGGTTTAGCGCATACGTCATAGACATTTAATAAATCAATATCACCACCTTCCGCAATCACTGTTTTGACAATATCGGTATAAGTGATTAGACCAAACGCATCATTGGCATTTTGCTGTTCAACGACCAGAGATTTTAAATGATGTTTTTTCATCAACATCATGGCTTCACGTAACTTAGCGAACGGTGATATGGTGACAACGTCACGAATCATAACGTCTTTTACTAACATAGGGTTTTATCCTTATAAAGTGTCTTTTAACTGCTGTTGGAACAGCTGCTGTTCAAATTTATCCAGTTGATTGAGGTCAATCCCTGCTAGATGTTCTAATCCAATAGTAAAAGCAATGCCTCTTGAATCTTCCTCACTTGGACGTAACAGTACTTGTAACGACTTTAAGACTTGTAAAGAAAGAGATTTTTCTAACACCATGAGTAAAACGGATTGACTACCATCGTAGGTTAAGCCAAAAAACGTCTTTCTGGTCTCATTGCTGATGCCTCGACCTGCTAATACGGTAATACCACCTGCGCCTTGCTCACGAGCGGTATCAATCGATTCTTGCTCGAATTCTTCGGGGACGATGGCAACTAATACGGAAAACTTCATGATTTCACCTTTGAAAATTGAAAATACCATTGTGTGAAAATGGCGTAGAGCATAACTGTAACAATAGGAAAAATAGAGGCGAAGGCAATCAGACCAAAGCCATCAATTAGGACATTTCGACCTTCGATATGAGTCGCTAAACCAATACCGAGAGCCGTGATTAAAGGTACCGTAACCTCAGAGGTCGTCACCCCACCAAGATCATAGGCTAACGCGATGATGTACTTCGGTGCCAACATCGTCAAAATAATCACTAAGGTATAACCCGCCATAATAAAATAGTGCATCGAACCACCAATAATGATGCGATGTACACCAATCGCGATTCCGGTCGCGACCCCAAACGCCACCAATATTCTGATCGTATTACCTTTAACTTTACCTGCCGCCGCTTCTTCAGCTTGTTGTCCTACGGCAAGCAAGGCAGGTTCAGCCATGGTAGTAGCAAAACCTATCATAAAAGCAAATAGATAAATGTAGAATAATTGATCTCGGCCGATAAGTTGTTCCGCCATTGCGCTACCAATCGGAAATAGACCTAATTTTAAACCGACAACAAAGGCATACAGTCCAACGATAACTAATGAAAAACCAAAGATAATCTGTTTAGGATTACTTAATCGTCGACGTAGAATAATGTACTGAAAGAATAAGATAGTGATGATTATCGGTAATACATCCCTAACCATGCTGGCAAGTTCGAGCAGTGGCGTAACCCACATAGGCAGTTGATTCGTTGTTTCATCACCGAGTATTGTCAGAACGTCATGTACTTCTGGCTGCGAATAAACGTAAATGCCATACAACTGCACACTGATCATGGGAACCATTACCGCTAACGCCACCAAACCAAACCCATCAATTAATGGGTTTCGCCCACGAATAGAGCTGGCAAGACCAATCCCCATCGCAGCAATCAAAGGAACGGTGACAATATTGGTGGTGACGCCCCCTGAATCATAAGCAAGCCCAACGATTTCTTCTGGAGCAAAATAGGTAATGGTCACAACCAGCAAATAACCAATAATCATAAACCAATGTAAGGGATATCCCATGATGGTACGAAAGACACCCAGCGCAATGACGAAACCAACCGACGTTGCAACCAATAAGCGTAAAGTAAGCCCATCAATACGTCCTTCACTAATGGTTTGTGCCTGTTCTGCCACCGCTATCAGTGCCGGTTCAGCAATCACCGCAGAAAATCCCATCGCAAAACCAAAACTGAGTAAAATAGGAATCGAGCCGCGCCGTGCAAATTGGTTAGCCAAGCTTTTTCCGACAGGAAAGATACTTAACTCTAACCCTTGTAGAAATAGAGCAACACCAACCGCCACTACCAATAAACCAAATGTCATCGTCCACACATCATCTGGAACTTGACGTAAGATCACGAGCTGAAAGAAAAGCACGACAGCAACAATCGGTAATAAATTTTTTAATGCATGCAAAAGCGCATGATAAAAATCCTTGATAAATAACATCATTATTCCTGTTTTACGTGAAGAGAGTCCATTGTGCTGTCAAAACGGACAATAATTAGCCGCTGTTATTTGAAAAATACATATTAAACAATACACTACATCGGCAAGAAGTAGAC
>NZ_WXWI01000014.1:0-42654 GCF_009904895.1 Vibrio sp. V31_P5A7T61 | reverse complement strand
TGGACTCAAAGAAGTGCATTGAATGTGTAGAGAATGAAAAACAGCTTTCCGAATTAACCAAATTTGCTTGGCGACCATAGCGTTTTGGACCCACCTGACTCCATGCCGAACTCAGAAGTGAAACGAAACAGCGTCGATGGTAGTGTGGGGTCTCCCCATGTGAGAGTAGAACATCGCCAGGCTTTAATTTCTACTTCTTCTTACGAGAAGAAGTCACTCTAGCGCTGATAATAAGCGGACTAGCAGTTTAAAAATAGATCTGCTGATATAGCTCAGGCGGTAGAGCGCATCCTTGGTAAGGATGAGGTCCCCAGTTCGATTCTGGGTATCAGCACCAGTGATTCAATAGCATTAGCTATAAAAATTCACTTGGCGACCATAGCGTTTTGGACCCACCTGATTCCATGCCGAACTCAGAAGTGAAACGAAACAGCGTCGATGGTAGTGTGGGGTCTCCCCATGTGAGAGTAGAACATCGCCAGGTACTCATTTAAAAAGCCTCTGTAGCAATACAGAGGCTTTTTGCTATTTGCTATTTAGTCGCCAGTCATACTCATAACGGATTGTTCCACGATAGGTGGTAAGTTCTGGACGATACAGCGAAAGATGAGCCATCAACTCTGCTTGAGAACCAAAATCATCGGCATACCATTGATAGATGGAAGATAGAATAAGCTGGTCTTTGGTTATCTTGGCACCTTTCTCGCTGTTGATAAATTCATGGGTAGATTTCTCAAGTAATCGATCGATATTCTGTGCCGTAAAGGCTTCACTTTGCAGGTTTGGGCAACCGAGACTAGCACAATTAACGACGTAGTGAATTCTAGGATCTTGCCATATTGGTCTTAAAATTCGATGTTCAATATCATTAAGAGTGAGTTTTTGACTGGCGATCTCTAATAATGGTAGGTTCCAAGGACCAAACCGAAACCACCCTCCAATTTTAGTGATTGACGAGACTGGATAGTGCTCAAGAATGATATTAACGGTTAAGGCGTTGTACAAGTTTATCCAGTAAGCATATTGCTGCTGCTTGTTTAATGTTCTCGGATCCAATCTTGCCAATTGGTTAATATAAGTCTGTAATTTTTCTCGGTCGGAGATTTCTACATTGGCGTAATCGAAAAGGGTGTGCATACCTTGTTGATAAAGATAGCGATCGAGAAGTTGTTGCCATGCTTGATGAGATACCTCTTGTGTATTAGCTTCATTACTTTGATTCCAGAAATCCCATAATTCTGATTTAGGCGCAGCACTAATCGATAATGACCAGGACAAGGATCAGAGTGATAGTAAAAATTTCATAGGTTCCTTGGTGAAAGTGAAATAAGTAGGATGATGTTGGAAAATAGTGTCGGTGATATTCGAAGATAGCCATGGATATTGAACAATAAAATTAGGGCTGTATGATCAGCCCTAATTTTAGTTGTCGGATTTAAGCTAGAAAATGCGGTATCTTGGCTTCATATTCGGCGATTTTAGCTTCATGTTGCAGCGTTAAACCAATATTGTCTAATCCATTGAGTAAGCAGTGTCGACGAAAATCATCGATTTCAAAGCAGTAGGTTTTGTTGTTGGCGACGACATTGAGCGTTTGCAAATCGACGTCAATCGTTGCTCCTGGTGTGTTCTGAACATAGTGAAACAGCTCCTCTACCTCATGATCGGATAAGCGGACAGGGAGCATCTGATTATTTATTGCATTACCATAAAAAATATCGGCAAAGCTTGGAGCAATGATGACTTTTATCCCGTAATCAGCGAGTGCCCAAGGGGCGTGTTCTCTTGACGAACCACAACCAAAGTTTTCACGTGCGAGTAAGATGCTTGCTCCCTGATAACGAGGTTGATTCATGACAAAATCAGGGTTAGGGGTTAATCCTGCATCATCTAAAAACCGCCAATCATGGAAGAGGTGTTGTCCAAAGCCGATACGATTGACCTTTTGCAAAAACTGCTTTGGGATAATCGCATCAGTATCAATATTGGCTGCATCAAGAGCAACAGCTAAACCAGTGTGTTGTTGAAAACCTGACATATCACTTGCTCCTTATTAGCTAAATTGACGAATGTCGACAAAGTGTCCGGCAATCGCTGCGGCGGCTGCCATCGCAGGGCTGACTAAGTGAGTTCTTCCCGCTCGCCCTTGTCTGCCTTCAAAGTTTCGATTGGATGTCGAAGCACAACGCTCTTCTGGCCCTAAGCGGTCATTATTCATTGCGAGACACATCGAACAGCCGGGTAAACGCCATTCAAACCCTGCATCGAGGAAGATTTTATCGAGACCTTCTGCTTCAGCTTGTGCTTTTACTTGCTCGGAGCCAGGGACTATCAATGCTTGTACATGAGGGGCGACTTTTTTACCTTTTGCAACGGCTGCGGCAGCACGAATGTCTTCGATTCGTGAATTAGTACACGATCCAACAAATACTTTATCGACTTTGTATTCAGATAGTGAGCGGCCTGCTTCTAAGCCCATATAAGCCAGCGCTTTTTCAGCGGATGTTTTTTCGACCGGATCACTAAAGCTCTCTGGTGATGGGATTACCTCATCAACAGCGATAACCTGTCCTGGATTGGTTCCCCAAGTGATTTGTGGTTTTATTTCTGAGGCATCTAAAGTGACGATTGCATCGTATTGTGCATTGGGATCGGTCGTCAGTGTTTTCCAATACTCGACAGCGGCATCAAAATCAGCGCCTTTCGGTGCGAATTTACGTTGTTTAATATAATTAAAGGTTGTTTCATCAGGAGCGATCAGTCCTGCCTTTGCCCCTAATTCAATCGCCATGTTACACACGGTCATGCGTCCTTCCATAGAAAGATCGCGAATTGCTTCACCACAGAATTCTACGACATAACCAGTACCTCCGGCAGCGGTTGTTTTGCCGATGATTGCTAGAACAATATCTTTGGCGGTGATGCCAGGAGCCACTTTACCTCGTACTTCGATTTTCATTGTCTTAGCACGGCCTTGCTTCAAGGTTTGGGTTGCTAATACATGTTCAACTTCAGAGGTACCAATACCAAACGCGAGTGAGCCAAAAGCGCCATGTGTCGCGGTGTGTGAATCCCCACAAACAATCGTCATGCCAGGTAGCGTGATACCAAGTTCTGGGCCCATAACATGGACAATGCCTTGATATTTATGGTTTAAATCGTAGAGAGTTACCCCAAATTCAGCGCAGTTTTTTGAGAGGGTTTCCATTTGAATCCGCGCCATTTCCCCTGACGCATTAATATCTTTGGTGGTGGTAGAGACGTTGTGGTCCATGGTCGCGAAGGTTTTGCTGACTTGGCGTACTGGACGACCTTTTTCTCTTAATCCATCAAAGGCTTGTGGTGAGGTTACTTCATGGACCAAATGGCGATCGATGTACAAAATAGGCGTTTCACCGGGGGCGGCAACCACCACATGCGCATCATAAATTTTTTCATATAACGTTTTTGCTGATGACATTGCTTCTTCCTTGAGCTCTTTGAGCTGCATAGTGTGCTCGTATCGTTAACCGAGCACGACTTATTATGAGTGTAAAATATAACCAGCGATTTTATCGCCCATTTCTGAGGTAGAGAGTGCCGGTTTGTTGCCTGCAAGATCCGCTGTCAGTTCTCCGGCGGATAGTGCTTTTGATACGGCATTTTCAATATCTTGTGCTGCTTGTTCTTCACCTAAGCTATAACGTAACATTAATGCAGCAGAAAGAATTTGTGCTACGGGATTGGCAATATTTTTACCGGCAATATCCGGTGCTGATCCACCGGCTGGTTCATAAAGGCCAAAGTTACTCTCATTCAGGCTTGCAGAAGGCAGCATCCCCATTGAACCGGTGATCATTGCACACTCATCGGAGATGATGTCGCCAAAAATATTCGAGCACAACATCACATCAAACTGAGCAGGATCTTTGATAAGTTGCATAGTCGCGTTATCTATATAGAGATGAGAAAGTTCAATATCTGGGTAGTCTTGAGCTACCTGTTCAACCACTTCACGCCATAAAATAGAGCTTTGTAAAACGTTAGCTTTATCTACCGAACAGACTTTTTTACGACGTAAGCGAGCCGATTCAAAAGCAATTTTTGCGATACGTTCGATTTCATAACGATGATAGACTTCAGTATCAAAGGCTTTTTCATTGGCGCCTTCTCCTTCACGTCCTTTCGGCTGTCCAAAATAAATACCGCCAGTCAGCTCACGAACGACCACAATATCAAAGCCTCGCTCAGAAATATCGGCACGCAAAGGTGAAAAGCTCTCTAATCCAGGATGAATTTGTGCAGGGCGCAAATTACAAAATAGCTGGAAATGTTTACGTAAAGGCAGTAATGCACCACGCTCTGGTTGTTCGTTTGGTGGCAGATGCTCCCATTTGGGGCCGCCAACAGAACCAAAAAGTACCGCATCAGCTTCTTCACAGGCATCTAAGGTACTTTGGGGTAATGGGCATCCATGATTATCAATGGCAATTCCGCCGACATCATGATATTCGCGGCTAAAGGTGAATGAGTACTTTTGTTCAATAGCATCAAGCACTTTGTCGGCTTGTTGCATTACTTCTGGTCCAATGCCATCACCGGGTAAAACAGCAATGCGGTAGTGTTTGTCTGTCATGGTCGTCCTTTATCTATTTGTCTAATTTTTATTGATCTGTGTTTGCGAATCCGTCGTTGCGGGATTTATACCGTGACGACGTTTTTCTTTTGTTTAATTTGGTCAATCTGGTTTGCACGATGAATGCTATTGATCACATGCAGTAGTGCTTGACCTGATGCTTCAACGATATCCGTAGAAACCCCTGTGCCGTGGTATTTTCTATTTTTATAGTTGGCAATAATGTCGGCTTGGCCAAGGCCATCCTCTCCTTCGCCTTTTGCGGTTAAATCGAATTTATCCAAGACGATGTCATAACCTGTGAGACGATAAATACATTGATAGAGCGCATCAACCGGACCATTACCGACGGCGGCTTCGCAATGTTCTTCATCACCACACTTAAGTTTAATTGTGGTGGTGGCCATGACACTACCAGATTGCACACTAAGATAATTCAACTTATAGAAATCGTCTTCTTCACGTAAATTCGAAAAGTGCATTAAGGCTTCTAAGTCGTAGTCGAATACCTGACCTTTACGATCAGCCAATTTGAGGAAGTCTTCATATAACGCATCTAAATTATACTCATGTTCATGATAGCCCATCGATTCCATATGACTTTTCACGGCCGCCCGACCACTACGACTGGTCAAATTCAGCGCTTGGTTTTTCAAACCAATCGATTCAGGGGTAATGATTTCGTAGGTATTCTTATTTTTTAATACCCCATCTTGATGAATACCCGATGAGTGGCTAAATGCATTCGCTCCAACAATCGCTTTATTGCTTTGGATAGGCATATTACACAGTTGGCTGACTAATTTACTTGTCCGACTGATTTCTTCATGACGAATATTGGTTTTAACGCCTAATAGGTCGTGACGAGTTTTCAATATCATGGCGATTTCTTCTAGGGCACAGTTACCAGCACGTTCACCGATACCATTGATCGTGCCTTCTATCTGCCTTGCACCGGCTTGAACCGCTGCAATCGAGTTGGCAACCGACATGCCTAAGTCATCATGACAATGAACGGAAATTATCGCCTTGTCGATGTTGGGAACACGATTAAATAAGGTTTGAATGATGCTACCAAACTCGCTAGGTACGGTATAGCCAACCGTATCGGGAATATTAATGGTACGTGCTCCAGCATTGATCGCTGCTTCTACCATGCGACAAAGGTTATCTATGGGAGTGCGTCCAGCATCTTCACAGGAAAATTCGACGTCATCGGTATAGTTTCTGGCATGTTTGACGGCTTGCACCGCCATGTCCACCACATCATCGTAACTGCGGCGCAATTTATCTTGTACGTGAATCGTGGATGTTGAAATGAAGGTGTGAATACGAAAAGCGTCGGCGACTTTTAATGCTTCGGCGGCAGCATCGATATCTTTCGCAACGGCACGCGAAAGGGCACAGACTCGGCTATTTTTGATGTGTTTAGCAATGGTTTGGACCGATTCAAAATCACCAGGAGAGGAGACAGGAAATCCGGCTTCGATTATATCAACGCCTAAGCGCTCAAGAGCATAAGCGATTTGTAGCTTTTCTTTGACGGTTAGACTCGCTGATAACGCCTGTTCGCCATCACGTAATGTGGTATCGAAGATAATGACCTGATCACTCATGTTTGCTCCCTGATAGTTGTTGTGCCTGTCGGTTTAATTTAGCTAGACTGATATTTTTGGGGTCTTAGCACTGGATTAAGCCGATGGTTTCTGGTTGACTTCCTGAATATTGATATAAAAAAACCCGCATCTCTGTGCGGGTTCTATGTAATCAGTGTGTTATTTTTCTTCCACAAGCTACCCGCGCGATTGGTTCACGATCAGAAGTAGGCCTAGCAGAAGAGAAATACGTAATATCATTATTAACATTCCACACGATTAAGTTAACAAATTAGTACCGCACTCCACTGAACTCGTCAACCCCTAAATCTATTTTTATTGATTAACGGTGATATTAAGCGATTAGAGTGAGGTCGGTCTGTCATCTATTTTCAAACAAAGGATCACGGTGTTGTCATTTGCCTTACCTATGCTCAATAAACATTGAGTAGATTAAGCAAGGAATAGAGCATGCGCACCATTGAACCACTGATTAAGTTAGATTTAGCTTTATCGACCTATTGTTTACGACATCAAGCGACTTCATCCTTAACGAATGTAAGTAAGGCGGTCTCTCATACGGGAGATGGCCATCTTTATTTAATATTAGGCTTATTGGCTTGGGGGCTTGATAGGAATCATGGTAGTCAATTTCTCATTATTGGTATGGCGGCTTTTGCCATCGAATTACCGGTTTATTGGGTGGTGAAAAATGCGGTTCAGCGACGTAGACCACAAGACTATTCGCCTTGTTTTACCGCCTCTATTACTCCCTCTGATCGTTACAGCTTACCCTCAGGCCACACCGCCGCCGCTTTTTTAATGGCGACATTGATAGGGCAGTTTTACCCGAGTCTTTATCCTGCTGCTCTGATTTGGGCAGGATTGATCGGTAGTTCGCGTATTGTATTAGGCGTTCATTTTTTTACAGATGTCGTCGCTGGTGCGTTGTTGGGGTATTGCTCGGCTGTGATAGCGATGATTATTCTCGAGGGGGCATTATTATGAAAATACTTTATGGTGTCCAAGGAACGGGAAATGGGCATATTGCTCGCGCACGCGCGATGAGCAATGCCTTTAAGCAACGCCATATCGAAGTCGACTTCTTGTTTTCTGGTCGAGATGCCCAACACTATTTTTCGATGGAGTGTTTTGGTCATTATCAGACACGGCATGGTTTGACTTTTATTTCTCAGCGAGGAAAGGTGAGTTACTTAAAGACGCTTTGCGCGAATCGTCTTGGACGATATTACCAAGAGGTAACAAACCTTGATTTAAGTGGCTATGATTTAGTGATCAACGATTTTGAACCAGTGACGGCTTGGGCGGCGAAACAACAAGGGATTACGTCTATTAGCTTAAGTCACCAGAATGCGTTTCGTTATTCAGTACCTATTAAAGGAGCCAGTTGGTTGGACAAATCGATCATGCAGCATTTTTCTCCGGCTAATTATTATCTCGCTTTGCATTGGTACCACTTCAATCAGCCTATTTTGCCGCCGATCATTCATTCGTCAAATCAATCGATTACTAATCAGGGATTTATCTTGGTTTATTTGCCTTTTGAAGACTTGGAACAAGTGTGTGAATTATTGACCCGCTTTACTCACCAATCTTTTATCTGCTATCACCCAGCGATTGAGCAGAGCCTGCAAGTTGATAATCTGCATTTAAAGCCATTGTCTCACCAATCATTTCAGATTGATTTACACCGTTGTTCAGGTGTTATCGCTAATGGTGGGTTTGAATTACCTTCTGAAGCCTTATCGTTAGGAAAAAAGCTCCTGTTAAAGCCATTAATCGGTCAATTTGAACAACAAAGCAATGTGGCCACTTTAGAGTTGCTTGGACTTGCAGCGAGTATGAACTCATTGGATGCTTTTGTGATCAGTGAATGGCTGAATGAACAAGACATTGAGCGCATACATTATCCCGATGTGGCGGGGGCAATCGTTGACTGGTTGCTTAACGGAAACTGGGCTTGTCACTCGGAATTATCACAACAGCTTTGGAAGCAAGTCGATTTCCCTAATTATGCAGCGTTAAATTAATTCACTAAATTATTCTTACATCGAATGATATTTATCGTGTGAATATTAGTTTTTGTTTACGTCTTAAAGTATTCGCGAGGTCAATGTTTTATAAAAAACACAGGAAAATAAACTTTATCTTTTTTTATAAAAAACTAACCAATTGAAATTAAAGGTGGTTTATTTGCTTATGGTAAAATTTACTGACTTTTTCTCAATCCTATTGCTATTAGTTAAATGAATCGTTGATAGTAGGTCTCACCAGAAATTATCTGGGTAATAAATACTTCTGCATTCTTTTTTTGCTTGAGATGGGTTACCACTCATTGCGGTGAAATTTGAGGTAGATGATAATAAAAAAAGAGGCGTACTTTATGCTTAACAAAAAAGATCCAATGAGCGCAATTGCTAGTTACCGTATGGAAAGCACTCTGCGTAGCGTTGATTTAAATTTACTCACTGTGTTCGATGCGGTGATGCAAGAGCAAAATATTACTCGAGCTGCCCATAATTTAGGCATGTCTCAACCTGCAGTGAGCAATGCGGTTGCGCGTTTAAAAGTGATGTTTAATGACGAACTGTTTATGCGCCAAGGACGAGGGATTCAACCCACACCACGTGCTCGTCAGTTGTTTGGCCCGATTCGCCAAGCACTACAACTCATTCGTAATGAATTACCAAGCTCGGTGTTTTCTCCTCTGACCTCGACTCGTTTATTCAAACTAGCGATTTGTAGTCCTTGTGATATTCGTTTTGCACCGCAAATTATGGCGACCATTCATGAGCAAGCGCCTCACGTTCAATTGCATCTTGATGCGGAGTTTGATCGTCAATTAGCTGAGCGCATGCGTTATCAAGAGATTGATTTTGTTATTGACTACGCCCGATTTGATGAACAAGGTTTTTCCAGTACCGAAATATTCCAAGATGAGTTAGTGGTGGTCGCTGCCAAATCTCATCCACGAATTCAAGGATCGATCACTCGTGAGTTACTGGCGAGTGAACAACACGCTAAGCTGTCAAAAGTTCATGGTCAACGCAGTTTTTCTGAGCAGGCATATCGTGAATTAGATTGCCAAGCAAACTACGAAGGAACCAGCTTGAGCAATGTACTTTATGTCGTTGGTCAATCTGAACTTATAACGATTGCTCCACGTTGGGTCGTTGAACACGCAGCGAATAAAGAGCAGTTGCAAATTCTAGATTTTCCATTTGATCATGCAAGTATCAGCGGTTATTTAAGCTGGCACGAATCAAGTGAAAAAGACAAAGGCCATATTTGGTTACGTGACCAATTAATGATGACTTGTGGCAATGTCGTTGCCTTGTCGTAAATAATATTGGCGTGGCGTGAACTTCAGGTTAGGGAAAGCCTTAACCTGAAGTTCTTTTTGTTTTAAGAGGCAATCTTTTCGTAAAAGTTTGATACCGTGCCATTGTCTTTTCAACGGTTAAATGTACACTTGTTCGCTCAAAAAATAGCTTACAAGTGTAAGCCATAGGTAAGAGACATGGTCAATTTAGATTTTCATATCGTTAACTGTATTCGTGAGCAAATTTCGCGCGGTGGCAATCGTATTGCATTACAGCATAAAGTGGATAAAGCGTGGCAGGACATTACTTGGCATCAATTTGGTCAACAAATGGATCAACTGTCCTTAGCATTATTATCGTTAGGTTTGGATGTTCAAGATAAAGTCGCAATTTGTTCCCCCAACATGCCACGATGGACAATTGCCGATTTTGCTGCCTTGCAAGCAAGATTGGTGACGGTGCCGATTTACCCAACCAATACACCAGAGCAGTGTGCTTATATTTTGCACAACGCGGATGCCAAAGTATTATTTGTCGGTGAGCAAGCACAGTATGATGTGGCTCTCGCTATTTTTGAACAATGTGAGACCTTACAATTGATCATCGCCATGAGTGATGACATTGATTTACAGGGTTTTTGCCATGCTTTTACTTGGAGTGATTTTATTGCTCAAGGTTCTACTGCTCAGCAAGCTGAGCTATCGGCACGTATCGCAAAGGCTAACTATGATGATCTTTATACCCTAATTTATACATCAGGCACGACCGGACAACCTAAAGGGGTGATGCTTGATTACCGTAACATTGGTGCTCAATTAGAAGGGCATGATCAACGGTTAACTCTTTCTGATCAGGACATCTCTTTGTGTTTCTTACCACTTTCGCATGTCTTTGAGCGCGCGTGGAGTTGTTATGTTCTGTATAAAGGAGCGACCAACGTTTATTTGCAAGAGGTATCTCAAGTCCGTGAGGCATTGAGTGAGGTGCGCCCTACCGTGATGTGTGCTGTGCCGCGTTTTTACGAAAAGATTTTCTCTGCTATCCATGAAAAAGTCGCGAAAGCGCCATTTCATCGCAAAGCCTTGTTTACTTGGGCGGTCAACATGGGAGCCAAAATGGCCTTATGTCGTCAAGAGAATCGTCAACCGTCATGGTTGTTAGTGCGTAGCTATCAGCTTGCGGATAAATTGGTGTTGGTTAAGTTAAGAGCTTTATTGGGCGGACGAATCCATTTTATGCCATGTGGTGGCGCAAAATTGGATGAAACGATCGGACGCTTTTTCCATGCGATTGGCATCAATGTCAAATTGGGTTATGGCATGACGGAAACCAGTGCCACCGTCTCTTGTTGGAACGATCACCAGTTTAATCCTGATTCTATTGGTATCAGTATGCCGAATGTGCAGCTTAAAATTGGTGAAAATAATGAAATTTTGGTTCGCGGGCCGATGGTGATGCGTGGTTATTACAAAATGCCGCAAGAAACCGCGAATAGTTTTGATGAACAAGGCTTTTTAAAAACTGGTGATGCCGGACATATTGATGAATACGGTAACGTTTTTATTACCGATCGTATTAAAGAGTTAATGAAAACCTCGAATGGTAAATACATTGCACCTCAGCTTGTTGAAGGCACGATAGGCAAAGATCATTTTATTGAACAAATTGCCGTAATTGCCGATACGCGTAAGTTTGTTTCTGCATTGATTGTTCCGTGTTTTGATACACTAGAGAGCTACGCGAAAGAATTAAATATTAAGTATCACGATCGTCTTGAACTGATCAAACATAGCCAAGTGTTGGAAATGTTCGAAAAACGAGTTCATGATTTACAACAAGGCTTGGCTAAATTTGAGCAGGTAAAACAGTTTAAACTGCTGCCTAAAGCCTTTTCTATGGATGAAGGTGAATTAACCCCAACCCAGAAACTACGTCGTAAAGTGATTAATGATCGCTATCAACACGAAATTGAAGACATGTATCGTGATAAATCAAAAGAGTAAATTCTCGAACGCCTTGTCACGCGATATGATTATCCGTTAAGCCAGAATGTTCTCCGCCCCGATCGCTCGATGACAGGGGCGGAAGTAATGATAGCTTATAGCCACTGTATTTTGATTGACTACGTTTTCTAGTGCTTTAAACCATTTTGCGTGGCGTTCGCGTGTGAATCTGGATGTATTGCTGCATCAAGAAGAGAGCGATGGACTAACGTAACAAAATATTACTCTGTTTTTTATCCCCTTTCTGCCTCTCTACTCTGTGTATGATGATAAATTCAACATTGAGCGCCTTTTATACATTTATTTACCTTATCTTATTGTTTGCTGGCGTTTTATGCCATTAGACCTAATGAAAATAAACCGTTACAGTTGTTGCGTTACCTTAGCACTTGTTATGACCGGTGCGGGACATAGCGGAAAGCGGAAGGCTTCCACATCAGGCTACAAATAAGCCCTAGACTATGTAAAACCAGCTTTATGCACTGACCCGGTGTAGAAGATTGGTCAAGGAGAAGAAAATGGCAGAATTACCCAATAGAGCGATGTTATCTGGCGCTGAAATGGTCGTGCAATCGCTGATAGAAGAAGGGGTGGAGCAGATTTTTGGCTATCCCGGTGGCTCCGTATTAGATATTTACGATGCATTACATCTCAAAGCTGATCAAATTAAGCATGTATTGGTTCGGCACGAACAAGCCGCCACGCACATGGCGGATGGTTATGCTCGAGCCACAGGAAAGACGGGAGTGGTATTGGTCTGCTCTGGACCTGGTGCGACCAATACCATCACCGGTATTGCCACCGCGTATATGGATTCCATTCCAATGATTGTTATCTCTGGTAACGTTGCCACCAATTTAATTGGTAATGATGCTTTTCAGGAGTGTGACATTGTTGGTGTGTCAAGGCCGATTGTAAAACACAGTTTTTTAGTTAAAAAAGCGCAAGATATCCCAGAAACGATCAAAAAAGCGTTTTACATCGCTGCCACTGGACGTCCTGGTCCTGTGGTGATTGATATTCCCAAAGATGTAATGAACCCTTTGGTTAAATTACCCTATCAATACCCAGATTCTATCCATCTACGCTCCTATAACCCAACGACTGCTGGTCATAAAGGGCAGATTAAAAAAGCCTTGAAAGCGCTGCTCGCTGCTAAAAAACCGGTACTGTATATCGGTGGTGGGGCGATCATTTCACAAGCCGATAAACCTATCAGAGCCTTAGCCGAACAGCTCAATCTTCCTGTGGTCAGTACATTGATGGGATTGGGCGCTTTTCCTGGTACCCATAAAAATAGTTTAGGCATGTTGGGTATGCATGGTTTGTATGAAGCCAATATGGCGATGCATCATGCGGATTTAATTTTTGGGGTCGGAGTTCGGTTTGATGATCGTACGACGAATAATTTGGAAAAATATTGTCCTAATGCCAAGATCATGCATATCGATATTGATCCATCTTCTATCTCAAAAAATGTCAAAGTTGATTTACCGATCGTCGGCTCAGCTGAACAAGTTTTAACGACCATGCTCAAATTATTGCACGAGCAAGAAGAAGCTAATGATCATCAAGCATTAGCCTTGTGGTGGCAAGAGATAGAGCAGTGGCGAGAGCGTCAATGTTTACGCTATGAAACTTCTGCCGAACGTATCAAACCTCAGCAAGTGATCGAAAGTTTATTTCGGCTTACCGAAGGCAATGCTTATGTAGCCTCTGATGTTGGTCAGCATCAAATGTTTGCTGCGCTTTACTATCCATTTGATAAGCCGCGTCGCTGGATTAACTCTGGTGGTCTTGGCACGATGGGGTTTGGTTTACCCGCGGCGCTTGGTGTTAAGTTTGCGCTTCCAGAGGAAGAAGTGGTGGTGGTGACGGGTGATGGCAGTATTCAAATGAATATCCAAGAGCTTTCTACCGCATTGCAGTATGGTATTCCGGTCAAGATCATCAACCTCAATAACCGTTTTTTAGGCATGGTCAAACAGTGGCAAGATATTATTTATCAAGGCCGCTACTCTAACTCTTACATGAGTTCAGTCCCTGATTTTGCCGCGATAGCGGAAGCGTATGGCCATGTTGGGATGCGCATTTCATCCCCTGATGAACTGGAATCAGGACTGGCTAAAGCCCTCGCGATGAAAGATCGTTTAGTGTTTGTTGATATTAACGTTGATGAGACCGAGCATGTTTACCCAATGCAAATTAAGGGTGAAGGCATGGATAAAATGTGGTTAAGCAGAACGGAGAGAACCTAAAATGAGATATATCATTTCCTTACTGTTAGAAAACCAGCCTGGTGCGCTTTCTCGTGTGGTTGGCTTGTTCTCTCAGCGTGGTTATAACATTGAAACGTTAAACGTCTCGCCCACGGATGATGCAACATTGTCGCGTTTGAACATCACCACGAAATCGGATCAGATGCAGTTAGAGCAGATTCAAAAGCAACTGCATAAATTGATCGATGTTTTGAAAGTGCAAGAAGTCTCGGAGTTTGAGCATATCGAGCGTGAATTGATGTTGGTTAAAGTCAAAGCCAGCGGTTTTGCTCGGGCTGAAGTTAAGCGCACGGCTGATATCTTTCGTGGTCAGATTGTTGATGTGACTGCTGCGCAATATACGGTTCAATTAACCGGAACCAGCGATAAATTGGACGCCTTTATCGCGGCGATCACCGAAGTCACGGAAGTGATTGAAGTGGCGCGAAGCGGTGTGGTTGGCATGACTCGTGGCGAGCGAGCGCTGCGCGGTTAAGGCAAGCTAAAAACGAAAAAAACCAGCCTCGGCTGGTTTTTTTCGTTGTATGGTTTGATTAATGAAGAATACGCGCACGAATGGTGCCATCAATAGCCTTAAGCTTGATTAAGGCTTCTTCGGAGCGTGCCGTTTCGACATCGATAACCACATAGCCAATATTGGCGCTAGTTTGTAAATATTGCGCGGCAATATTGATCCCATCTTGGGCAAAAATGGTGTTGATTTGGGTTAGGATACCGGGGCGATTCTCATGGATATGCAATAAACGAGAACAATCACGATGCTGAGGTAGTGATACTTCAGGGAAGTTAACACTCGATAGGGTTGAGCCGTTATCTGAGTATTTGGTGAGCTTACCAGCGACTTCGATACCAATGTTTTCTTGCGCTTCTTGAGTTGAACCGCCAACGTGTGGGGTAAGAAGGACATTATCAAATGCAGTGAGTGGTGACTCAAAGCGTTCTTTGTTTGACGCCGGCTCCGTTGGGAAAACATCAATCGCGGCTCCGGCAATATGGCCAGATTCAAGAGCGCCACACAGTGCAGGAATATCAACCACGGTACCCCGAGCAGCGTTGATAAATATAGCGCCTGGTTTCATGCGGGCGAACTCTTCTACGCCCATCATATTTTTGGTTTCCGGCGTTTCTGGAACATGCAAAGAGATAACATCACACTTATTGAGTAGCTCACTCATGGTATGCACTTGAGTGGCATTGCCCAAAGAGAGTTTATTCTCAATGTCATAGAAATAGACATGCATACCGAGGTTTTCAGCAATAATTCCGAGCTGAGTACCAATATGACCATAACCAATAATCCCTAAGCGTTTACCGCGCGCTTCATAGGAATTGTCGGCACTTTTTTTCCAGATGCCACGATGAGCCAAAGCATTTTTCTCTGGGATACCGCGCAACAACAAGAGGATTTCGCCTAAAACCAATTCGGCCACACTGCGTGTGTTAGAAAAGGGAGCATTAAATACCGGAATACCACGTTGGGCTGCGGCCTTTAAATTAACTTGGTTGGTGCCAATACAAAAACAACCGATAGCAACCAGCTTATTAGCGGCGTTAATCACCGACTCAGTGAGATTGGTTCGCGAGCGAATACCGATAAAATGGACGTCTTTGACGGCTTCCAGTAGCTCGGCTTCTTCGAGCGAACCTTTGTGATATTCAATATTGCTGTAACCAGCAGCTTGTAAAACTTCGACGGTTGAAGGGTGTAATCCTTCCAGCAGTAAGATTTTAATTTTATCTTTTTCTAGTGAAACTTTGGCCATGATACTCGTCCTTAAATATGGGAAATGGGCTTATTGAGTGAACCACAAGTATCCCCATTCCGTTTGAAGTCACCGCTTCACGTCGTTGATGATTGCGTGATAAATCGGTCATAGAGCTATTTTTCAAATGGTTTGGGTATCAAACGTCAATTATTGGACTTATTTTATTCAACGCAAACGTTTTCCTTGTGTGTCTTTGCTCCAATAAACTAACAAATATTTTCCGGTTTGGGTAAGAAAATTACGGAATAAGCGAGAATATTCTTTAATGAAAAGCAATAAAAACGGCACTCAAGGTGCCGTTTGTAATCAAATAACCAAAAAGGTGGTGATTTTCTCAATCTTATTCTTCGATTTTGGCACCTTGCTCGGTTCCCGTGATCACCACATCGGCACCACGATGAGCAAATAAACCATTGGTCACGACACCGGTAATCGAGTTAATTTTATCTTCCAGCGCTTTGGCTTGAGTAATGTGCAGATCGTGCACATCCAAAATAATATTACCGTTATCAGTAATCACCCCTTCACGATAGACAGGTTTTCCGCCCAATTTGCTTAATTCACGGCTAACGTAGCTACGTGCCATTGGGATAACTTCAACTGGCAGTGGAAATTTCCCTAGCACGGGAACAGCTTTACTGCCATCGACGATACAGATAAATTGTTTAGCAATCGCTGCAACAATTTTTTCTCGCGTTAAGGCCGCACCACCGCCCTTAATCATTTCGCGTTGAGCGTTGATTTCATCAGCCCCATCCACGTAAACATCTAATGCTTCAATGTCATTACAGTCATAAACTTTGATACCAAGTGCTTGGAGTTTTTCTGTTGAAGCCAATGAGCTCGAGACTGCGCCTTGAATATCATCCTTAATAGAGCCTAAGGCATCGATGAAGTGATTAACAGTTGAGCCTGTACCGACACCAACAATACTGCCTTTTTTGACATAGTTAAGTGCAGCCCAGCCGGCGGCTTTTTTCATTTCATCTTGAGTCATGCCTATCTCCTGATTGTGAGTCATTGAATGTTGATTGGTATTGAACAAGTAACCCTGCCAATACATTAACCATAAAGGGGGAATAAGGGCGAGATTATATACTCAAATGGTGTTCAGCTGTACTGAGAGAAGGCAACTATCGAGTCGTTTATGTCTACGCTGATCACGCTTTCCACTGCCAAAGTCGGGTGGGAGTGACGATTTTAGGTAATGGGACATCCCAACTTTCGTGAGGTAATTGCTCTAGATATTGGCAGTCATGCGCAAGACCAATCGGTGTGGCTCCTTGCCCAGTTACAAACCAATTAGCGAGAGTGCGATCATAATATCCTCCGCCCATCCCTAAGCGTTGACCATGAGCATCAAAGGCCACTAACGGGGTGCAAATCAGATCCAGCTGTTTCAGTGGTTGAATCAGCTGTTGATTGAGTCGCGGCTCAAGAATCGCAAAACGATTACGCACCATGGGCGTGGTCGGTTGATAACGTAAAAAAAGAAGGTGACCGGGAGAAAATGGGTGCAATACCGGTAGATAAACATATTTACCTTGGGCCCATAACCGTTCAATCAGAGGTTGAGTATTTAATTCGCCATCAGTAGCCAGATATAGGGCAATATGTTGGCTTGTTTGCGCTTCAGGAAGCTCGATAAAGCGTTGGATTAAGGCTTGACTGGCTTGTTGCTGCTCGGCCTGAGACAGTTGATTGCGTCGTTGACGAATCAATCCACGCAGCTGTTGACGGGTGTGTAACATTAGGAACCCCAGAGTGCCGTTGAGGACTGTGGCCCTTGAACCAGCTGGTTCAAGGCGGATTAGCAATGGCTACCGTAGGCTTCTCGGTACAAGCCGAGCCTGCTCAATAGTGACCAAGTACCAACCCTTATGTGTTGCTTATCGGCTCAGGGACGTACATCCTCTGACAAACACTCCAGGGTAAAACTTGTGCAGATAAAAATAACACTATCCGTGTGGTACTTTATTGAGTACTGCTTGTAGCGATGCAGTCAGCTCTTCCACTCGCTCACTGATTTGTTGCTGTTGTTCATTCTGCTTTTGCCGTTCCGTTTGTAGCTCATAGCAGATATTGAGAGCGGCAATGGTAAGTAGCTTAACCTCATTAGTTACCTTAGTACGTTCAGCCATATCTTTCAATCGTTGATCGAGATCTTGTGCGGCACGTATTAACGATGCTTCTTGTCCAGAGGGACAATTGACACGCGTTGTTTTGCCTAAAATTTCAACGTCAACCGCTTGATTACTCATGATAAGTGAACTCTATTCGCGTAACTAATGATGATTCTATCTGAGCAACCATCGAGGGGCAAACTATAGGTAAAGTGGTCACAAGATTCAAGCTTTTCACGTGGATAAATAGTAATTGGTAAAGCAAACACCGACTTATTAACCAATTTGCGTTAAAGCGAAGCACAAACCCTACACTGAGGATTTTCCCGATGACCTTGAAGTGATAGGATGGCAATTATTTACCATGATGAAGTGACCATGAGCGATACAACGTTTCCCAGTTATAACCAACTAGCCAGCGAACTCCAAGCGGCATCGTTAGCGATAAATCCAGCTGAACTGCATGGTTTGATCGCAGGGATGTTAGCCGGAGGCTTAACTTTGAACGATCAAAGCTGGCAGCCGCTGCTTTTTGATTATACCAATGATGGCATGGGCTGGCCGACGAGCGCATTAGAAAAAGCCAAACAGTTACTGTTAGCGACTCAAGCCGAGCTCGCCAGTGACGATTTTAAGTTAACCTTGTTGGTACCGATCACCGATGATACGAATGCCTTATTTCAGTTTGCGGATGGCGTCGCTGATTGGGTTAATCACTTCATTTCTGGACTGGGTTTAATGGCCGTTACGATGTCCGGTTTATCTGCACATGCCAAAGAAGCACTGCAAGATTTAGAAGAGATTGCAAAATTAGGTATTGATGAAGAAGATGATCTCGATCAGCAAGCACAGTTACTTGAGCATGTGATTGAACATATCAAAGCGTGTGTGTTTATGTTGTACATCGAGTTCAAAGGAACCGTGAATCCTGATACCAAACCTATTGTGCATTAAGTGAGGAAGCTGTGAGAGAGGTGCAATCTTTTGATGTGATTATTGCTGGTGGTGCAATGGCGGGGTCGACATTGGCGTTAGCGCTGAACGCGTTAAGTCAGCAACCCCTATCGATCGCCATCATCGAACCGTTTCAAACGGACCATCATGCACATCCTGGGTTTGATTCTCGCTCGATTGCATTGGCTCATGGTACGGTAGAATTATTAAAAAGCTGGGGGGTGTGGGATAGCCTATATCCTTTTGCAACACCCATCTCCCAGATCCACGTTTCTGACCGCTCTTATGCTGGGATGGTTAACTTCGATTCCGCGCAGCTTGGTTTAGACGCTTTAGGGTATGTGGTCGAACTGTCTAAAGTCGGTCAACAGTACGCTGAGAAAATTAACGCCTGCGATAATATAACTTACTATTGTCCGCTTAGCGTTGAGCATGTTGAGCGGACGTCGGAACAGGTTAGCGTGACCTTATCTGATCAGCAGATAATTACAGGGAAGTTATTGGTTGCCGCCGATGGTGCGCTGTCGACATCTAGTTCCCAAATAGGATTCGTTCGCCAAGAGCATGATTTTGAACAGGTGGCCTTAATTGCCAATGTACTTTCTGATCAGGCACATCAGGGACTAGCATTTGAACGTTTTACTTCATCTGGGCCTTTAGCGCTATTACCCATGAGTGACAATCGTTTATCGTTAGTCTGGTGCTTATCTGCCGAGCAAGCTGAACGGATGCAGCATGTCTCAGACAGTGAGTTTCTTACCCAATTACAAGCGACGTTTGGTTGGCGTTTGGGGCGATTTTTACAGGTTGGACAGCGTTCTACTTACCCATTACTCCTACGTTATCATCCCCAGACTATCGCGCATCGATTTGTCACCATTGGTAATGCAGCGCAAACGCTGCATCCGATTGCCGGGCAAGGTTTTAATTTGGGGATCCGAGATATTGCCACACTGGCGCAAGTGCTTAGCGAAGAAGATACTCGGTTGATGGGGGACTATCGCCAATTAGCGACGTTTCGTCAGCGCCGTGAAACGGATCGTCAAGCAACGATTCAATTAACGTCGACATTAGTTCATCTATTTTCTAATGATTGGCTGACATTACGAGTGGGACGTAACCTGGGATTAATGGCGATGGAAATGCTTCCCTTGCTAAAAACCCCCTTGCTCAATCGCACTTTAGGATAAAGGTAATGAATATGATGCAAAGTGTGGATATTGCCATCGTCGGTGGCGGTATGGTTGGGTTAACACTTGCGGCAGCGCTAAAAGATTCCGATTTGAGAATCGCGATCATTGAAAGTAAAGCCCCCGACACTCAGCTTGATGCCTTGCCAGACGTTCGAGTGTCTGCTTTGAGCCGCGCGAGTGAAACGGTATTGAAAAACCTTGGCGTGTGGTCGGGGATCCTCGCTCGTCGAGCGACACCATACTTGGGTATGGAAGTGTGGGAGCAAGATAGCTTCGCTCAGATAGCGTTTTCTGCGCAGCAGATTACCCAGCCCAACCTTGGGCATATTGTTGAAAATAGAGTAATTCAATTGGCACTGCTGGATGAAGTAAAAAAACAAGCCAATGTCAGTTTATATATGCCAGCCAATTGCCAACAATTGGCTATTGGTGAGAATGAAGCGTGGCTAACTCTCAGTGATGGCCAAGCGTTGACCGCGAAACTGGTCGTGGGGGCGGATGGTGCTCACTCTTGGGTGCGTCGCCAAGTCGATATCCCCTTAACGTATTGGGATTACGGGCATCATGCTTTGGTTGCTAACGTGCGCACTGAGCTGGCGCATCAGGCGATGGCTCGACAGATTTTCACTCCCCAAGGGCCGTTAGCCTTTTTGCCGATGAGTGAAGAGCACATGAGTTCGATTGTGTGGTCAACTGAATCGAGTCGTGCGCAGCGATTGATGGCGCTAGATGATCTGGAATTTAATAAAGCACTGACGGTTGAGTTTGACGCTCGTCTTGGGCGATGTGAAGTCGTCGGAATACGACATGTGATTCCTTTGACGGCGCGTTATGCTCGTGATTTTGCTAGACCGCGTATCGCGTTAGTGGGTGATGCGGCGCATACGATTCATCCTCTTGCTGGGCAGGGCGCTAATTTGGGGCTACTTGATGCGGCAAGTTTAGCTGAGCATATACTGATCACTTGGCAGCAAGGATTTGATATTGGCCATCATCGCCATTTACGACCTTACGAACGTTGGCGTAAAGCAGAAGCCGCCAAAATGCTTGCTAGTATGCAAGGTTTTAAAGAATTATTTTCCGGGAGTCATCCGGCTAAGAAATGGCTGCGTGGTATGGGCATGCATTTGGCTGGTCAGCTTCCCGGGGGGAAACAGATGATGATGATGCATGCGCTTGGTTTAAAAGGTGAACTACCTAAAATTGCCCAGTGCTTTAATGCGGATCATCACCGTGATCACAACCCATGTCGCTAGCGGAGCGGTTCGCTTAACCAGAGTTTCGCGTGTCGATGACGCATAAAAAAGGGTTGGCCTTAAAGCCAACCCTTTTTCGATGAATGAGGTAATGAGGGAATTAAGCGTAAGCACAACGTAAGCGACGGATTTCTTGGTTGACCTCATTGACGGTCTGGAAATGTCGTTGTTCAGCACGTTCAGGTAAAATCAGTTTTCCATGGTCAAACTCAAATCGACCGACACCGTAGATATAGATTCTTCCTTTAAAAAGACGACTTACGTGCTTAGCAATCATACTGGGTGTATAGCGCTTAAACAGTCTCATATTTCGATCCTTTCTTTGTTTCCATATTAGTAAGTATAAGTTAAATCACAGAAAAATAGTGTGATGAAGGCAGCTATACTTACTGCATTGACTGACGAGTTTAATAATTTGCCGTACTACCTATCCCGTTTCGGTTGATGATCATTTGGCGATAGGATAGACCATGGTTTAGGTATCGACAGCAGTAATGATTTTTTTGTGGCACCTATTGAGCCAAATGAATATGACAGTAATAAGAATAGCGGAAGAAAATAAAAACGAGTGATAGGTGAGTGATTTTTTTGTAAAAAACGCCCGCAAGGTTGCGGGCTAAATAATCACAGATGCATTACACACAAAGCGAGTTACAGGCAAACCCTGCTAATCACTTTTTACTGACGATGCTACTGAACACTTAATCGGTACTTTGATATCAAGTGAACGGACTGACCTTCATCAGTAAAATTAGGGTAACTGAAAATTACACCATTAACTATTTATGATTGAAAAGTGATTTAATATTCATGTGGATACACTGAATAATTTAGATGTGATCACACTATTTTGACCATGAATAGCGCTAATCGCGAACAATATCTGCAAATTGAGGTTGGCATAATTTCACTAAGTCATTCAGTGCTAACGCTATCCCAGCATACGCTGAGCCACTGCTGATGGTTACCAGCGTGTGTTGCATTAATGAATAATCAAAAATAATCGGCAGCGATAGGCTCAAGCATAATGGAGTGACGGTCCCTATCGTATAGCCTGTTAACGCTTCAACTTGAGATCGGTCGACACAAGTCATTCTTCGCCAATCCAATATTTTGCGAACTAGCTTAGGATCGACAGAGCGATCACCTGGTACACAAGCTAAAGCTAAGCGGTTACTCATGTCGCGCAATAAAAGACATTTGACCATTTGACTAGGATGGATGCCGCGCTGACGAGCGGCATCTTCGATGCTGATTGCGGCTGACTGATGGTGCAGTAGCTGATGATCGATTCCTTGTTGCTCTAGATAGCGGATGATTGGGGTTGAAAGTGGTTTAAGCATTATCCAGTGAATAAGGTAAAGGTTGCAGTGTCCAACGTGTCTCTGGCTGAGACTTGATGCGTAACAGAGTATCAGCCTCTAGGTTATTAGGCAGAACGATAAGCCCGATGGCACGCTGATCAGTAAAGGTGTAATGAGCCATGAGCACTCCAGCGCTGCGCCAGTTATCACCAACCGCTCGCTCTAATTCTATGCTTTGATTGGCGTTTAACGGCTGATGGATATCACCGGCGACCAGACATAAAGCCCGTTTGTTGATCCCACGATATTTGGCTCGTGCTACGGTTTCTTGCCCGGTATAGCAACCTTTATTAAAACTGATGCCACCTAAAGCCTGTAAGTTTAACGCTTGCGGGATATGTTCATTTTGCTGCTCTTGAGTGACGATCGGCAGTGCTTCTTGAATCTCAAAACGAGTCCAGATCTCTGAGTTGACCCGTTGGGCCGGCATGCTTTCCAGTAAGGCTTCTACAGAATCCGGCTTAACTAACAATAACCAACGTTGAGCACTGATTTTTACCGCTGTGCCTTGCTCTAAAACGCGTACGTCATCGCGACAATCATTGAATTGGTTGAGCCACAGCTCAGCTTGTTTCCCGATCAGGCCTAAAGCGACATCTTGGCTTTGCTCGATGGTCACTTTAGAAAAAATCGCGTACTTTTTGAGTTCTCGTAATTCGACGTCAACCGCTGAAGCGGGTTGGAACATGGCGTAGCCATCTCGATGATGAAATAAACGAAAAGCGCTCCATACTTTGCCTTTCGCGTCGCAGTGGGCGCCGTAAACCATTTGTTGTGCAGGTAATGCAACCACATTACAGGTGAGCTGTCCTTGTAAGTAAGGTTTACTGTCGATGCCTGAAACGTAGATTGCGGCCCATTGTTCGAGATGGGTCACCATCAATTCAGGCAATCGATCGTTGGCGGTCACTAAAAGAGGGGTAAATGTATTTTTCCAGCTCATATCCTTCACCTAACTGAAATGATTTTCACTATGTTAATCTGGATCAAGTTTTTTGTCAGCTTGAATAGGGACTGTGACTAAGCTACTAGTTGTATTGAGGGTTGCTTGTTACACTTGCTGAAAATCTACCTAAGGTGAGGAAAGTCGATGTACACTACGCAAGAGAAAGCACGAGTGAAATGGGCATGCCGTCGTGGCATGTTAGAGCTTGATGTGGTTGTCATGCCCTTTTTCGAGGAGTGTTTTGAAGCCTTGAGTGAATCAGAACAGCAAGATTTTGTCTCTTTACTTGAGTGCGATGATCCGGATCTTTTTACTTGGATCATGGGGCATGGTCGCTCAGAAAATCTCGGTCACGCTGCCATGGTAGACAAGATTGTCGCTTATAATCTCAGCAAAGTTCGTTAAGCTTGCTTTAACTTCTTCCCTGTTTGCCCATATTACCGCGTGGTGTCTGTTGATGCTGCTGATATGGGCATTATTAATTTCACCCATCCCTCTCGTGGCCGCAGTGGTTATTCTGTGTTATTGGTTAAAGACACCTTTATTAGATTGGCTGCCAGTCACCTTGTCAGAAGAGATCGAGATTGATTTTTCCGGACGGCTGCGATGGGCAGACCAAGAGTTTTCCTACCAAGGTGTATCGTTATTGTATCGAGGATTATTCATTCGTTTTTATGGTCGACAGCGATCAGTGCTTTTATGGCGAGATAGCTGTTCTGAAACGGATTATCGTCAGTTGCTGGGGCGCTTAAAACGGGAGCACTCAGGCTCCCGTTGACGCTATCATCTTGGTGAGAGAATGGTTGGGCCACTCTTTTCTAGTGGTTGCGGATAGTCTAACGTGTAGTGTAACCCTCGGCTCTCTTTGCGTTGCATCGCACAGCGGACCATAAGCTCTGCGACCTGCAATAAGTTACGTAGCTCAAGGAGGTTATTGGATACTCGGAAATGGCTGTAGTATTCATGGGTTTCTTGCTGCAATAACTGAATGCGTCGTAAAGCTCGTGCTAAGCGTTTATCGGTACGAACAATGCCCATGTAATCCCACATAAATAGACGGAGTTCATGCCAATTGTGTTGAATGACGACTTCTTCATCCGAGCAAGTCACTTTACTTTCATCCCAATGAGGTAGTGACGGCGGCATCTGGGCTTGAGGATGCTGACGTAAAATATCCTGCGCCGCAGACCAAGCATAAACCACACACTCTAACAAAGAGTTAGACGCCATGCGGTTGGCACCATGCAAACCGGTATAACTGACTTCACCAATCGCATACAACTGTTTAAGATCGGTTTGGCCCTGTTGATTGATAACCACACCACCACAGGTGTAATGAGCCGCTGGGACAATCGGGATCGGTTCTTTGGTCATATCAATGCCCAAATCCATCAGTCGGCTATGTATGGTTGGAAAATGCTTCTCTATAAACTCAGCAGGCTTATGGCTGATGTCAAGATACATACAATCAGCGCCTAAGCGTTTCATCTCATAGTCGATGGCTCGAGCGACGATATCCCGTGGGGCCAGTTCTGCCCGCGGATCAAAATCGGTCATAAAGCGGCTGCCATCGGGGCGACGTAAATAAGCGCCTTCACCGCGCAGTGCTTCGGTAAGCAGGAAATTACGAGCCTCTGGATGATACAAACACGTTGGATGAAATTGGTTAAATTCCAGATTGGCGACTCGGCAACCTGCGCGCCATGCCATTGCGATACCATCTCCCGAAGAGACGTCTGGATTTGAGGTGTATTGATATACCTTTGATGCTCCGCCGGTCGCGAGCACAACAAATTTAGCTCGAATCGTCTCAACGTGTTCATCGTTACGATTCCAGACATAAGCCCCGACCACTTTATCCGCATCGCCACCAATTTTATCTTCGGTGATCAAATCGAGCGCATTGTAGCGCTCAAACAGGCGAATATTAGGATGATGGAGAATATTATCTTGCAGCGAGGTTTGCATCGCCATGCCGGTGGCGTCAGCGGCGTGCAAAATACGTCGATGGCTATGACCACCTTCACGGGTTAAATGGTAACGTGGCTGCCCCGCGGGATCGTTCTCTTCTCTATCAAAAGGAACGCCGCCATCGATCAGCCACTGAACACACGCTTTGGCATGCTCGGCGATAAATTGTACCGTCTCTTGGTCGCAGATCCCTGCGCCAGCGATCAGCGTGTCTTGCACATGAGATTCGATACTATCGGATTCGTCAAACACCGCCGCAATACCGCCTTGTGCGTAATAGGTCGCCCCTTCACTACGAGGTCCTTTGCTCAATACAATCACATGACAGTGCTCGGCTACTTGCAGCGCTAAAGATAAGCCTGCCGCGCCACTACCTACTATCAATACGTCGCATTGATGTTCTCGAGAGTCGTTCATAAGATGGTTTACTTCCTGAATTTTAAGTGGAACACACCCACTTGAAATTAAACTAAAGCTGACAAGGTATTTACTTGTTGTAAACGTGACTAACCTTTAAGATCTTTATACCTTGCTGCCTATACCTCAAGTAATCTAACTTAGGTATCCGTTGTTCATTACAGCATAATGCGCAGCGTAAAGGAAAATTTTACCTGGCATTGAACTTTCTGTGTGTAATTGAGTCACAATAGTGCTCATGTAAGCAGTGGTGTCAAGCAAGCATTCTGCATAATTAGAGCCCATATCTGAGAAGGTAGGGGGATAACAATAGGAGTAACCGCTCGAATGAACGAGCAGCTGACCGATCAAGTGTTGATTGAGCGAGTTCAGAACGGAGATAAGCAGGCATTTAATCTTTTGGTGTTGAGATACCAAAATAAGGTGTGCAATCTTATTTCGCGGTATGTGAGCAACGCTGGAGACGTGCCCGATGTCGCACAAGAAGCGTTTATTAAAGCGTATCGTGCGATTCCGACGTTTCGCGGTGAGAGTGCGTTTTATACTTGGTTATATCGCATTGCTGTCAATACTGCGAAAAATCATATCGTCGCTCAAAGCCGCCGGCCACCCGCGAATGATATTGATGCTGAAGACGCTGAATTTTACGAAACTAATAATGCATTAAAAGAAATATCGAACCCTGAAAACATTACGCTGTCCAAAGAGTTGAAGCAGGCGGTGTTTAATGCGATAGAGGCGTTGCCTGAAGATTTAAAAACTGCGATGACGTTGCGAGAGCTGGAAGGTTTAAGCTACGAAGAGATCGCCGAAGTCATGGATTGCCCCGTTGGTACGGTGCGTTCTCGTATCTTCCGTGCTCGTGAAGCGGTCGAAAAGCGGATTAAACCGCTTTTGTAACCGATAATGAGCAATAAACATGGTGAAAATAATGGCTGACAAAGAAAAGCTTTCAGCGCTTATGGATGGCGAAGTGGTCGATAAATCGTTGTTACAAACGATCGCTCACGATGATGAAAGTCTCGATACGTGGAAAAACTACCACTTGATCGGTGATGTCATGCGTGGCGATGCCCCCGTGAGTTCAGAATGGAATATTGCTGGAAGCGTCGCTTTCGCTCTAGAAAATGAACCAGCTCATACTCGGTTAAGCGCCGTCACAACAAGTGAATCTGCTGAGCCTCGACTTGAGGAGCAGCCTTCAGCGCAAAAAGCTCGTCGTCAGTTGCCTGCTTGGCTTAGCCAGCTTGGACAAGTGGCGATTGCGGCCAGTGTGTCGTTAGCGGTGATTATTGGTGTTCAGCAATACGGTGGCAGCGATACTGTTGGCGCGCAAGATGATCAAATTCCGGTTTTACAGACGATCCCATTTTCAGGCAGCGCTGAGCCAGTGAGTTTGACGCGTGATTCCGTCAATCGACACTCCAGTAATGAAGCCAGCATGCAAGAGCAGCGTCGGCGAATTAATGCGTTACTGCAAGATTACGAACTACAGCTAAGATTAAACAGTGATAATCTAGCCCCTCACACTCACCTAACTGAACCGGTAGTGGAATGAAAAAAATCCTGATCAGTGTGCTGGCACTGTTCAGTTTGCATGTAACTCAGGCCTTTGCAGAGGAATTATCTGCGGAGGCTTTGTTGCATCAGATGAACGACGCAAGTCAGCATCTTAATTATGAACTCTCTTATATTCTGCTGAAGAAAAACAGCATTGAGCCTTTGCTGTATCGTCACGCTCGGCAAGATGACCAACAATTTGCACATTTAATTTATCTGAGCGGTCCTGTACGAGAAGTGATTCGCCGTGGTAATGAAGTCAGCTACATCGAACCCGGTGTTGAGCCTTTTACGATTGAATCTGGCACGATGGTCGCTCCGACCATCCCGATGCTCAATAGTGATGTGGCTAAACTTGGTCAATACTATGATTTTGTTAAGATGGGGCGCGCTCGTGAAGCTGGGGCCGCCTGCCAAGTATTACGGATTGTCCCTAAAGATGGTTTGCGCTATTCCTATGTATTGTGGATAGATGAGCACAGTTCGCTACCTTTACGTGCCGATTTAGTCGATCGTGATGGAGAAGTGCTTGAACAGTATCGTACCATTTCTTATTCGATTAATGATCAATTAGCTACGCTGATGTCTGGACTGAATAAGGTTCAACTGCCTGAAGTGTTGTCATTACCTAAAGGCAATATTCAGCAAACTTTTTGGACCGTGGGCTGGAAGCCTGATGGGTTTCAACCTCTTGAGCTAAATCGCTATCGGATGGCGATGACGGAACGTTTAGTCGAGAGCCAGATGTTTTCCGACGGTCTGTTTAATTTTTCTGTGTATGTCTCCGTTCGTGATGATCACTCACTAAAAGGCCAGTTGGTTCGGCAAGGTCGACGTACCTTACACAGTGTGATTAATGGCGACAATGAAATTTCTGTGGTCGGTGATATCCCTCCAGCAACCGCGCAGCGTATTGCTCAGTCGATCACGTTTAGTCGTACTGAGGTTTCACCATGATGACCGCGCTAGCCACCGTGACTGAGGTAAAGCCCCAACCCAGTGGTTATCTCGTTGCGTTGAGTTGTGATCAGCAAACCAGCTGTAACCAATGTGCTTCGGTTAAAAGCTGTGGGACGGGGATAGTCTCAAAAGCGATAGGCAATAAAGCCTTATTTTGGCGCTTAGTGACTGATAAACCAGTCACCATCGGACAAATCGTCGAGATTGGTTTACCCGAAAAAAGCCTGCTGCAGTCGGCAGCCTTGGTCTACTTAGTCCCATTATTGATGATGATTGTGGGAGCGGTATTGGGAGAACTGTGGTTTGCGCCATTGTTAGGAGCATCGGAAGGCATCGTGATCGCTTGCGCACTGCTGTTTATGGGCTTAGGTGTTGTGATCGCGAAATATTTTTCTACTCAGTTGGAAAATGACTCATCACAGCAGGTGATCTTGCTGCGTGTCCTTGGTGAGCCGATCGCCTAAATTATGGTGCGAAGCCTAGCGAAATTGGGTAGAATCGGCCAACTTAAATGAAATGCCACTTCGGTGGCGTTTCTTATTCCCTAATCAGCAAAGAGTTTAGTCATCCCAAGCCTATGAAGCACATTCGTAACTTTTCGATCATCGCCCATATTGACCATGGTAAATCGACGTTATCTGACCGATTAATCCAAGTTTGTGGCGGATTAACCTCGCGTGAAATGTCAGAGCAAGTTCTTGATTCCATGGATCTTGAGCGTGAACGTGGTATCACCATCAAAGCGCAGAGTGTGACACTCGATTATCTCGCTAAAGATGGCCAAACCTATCAGCTTAACTTTATTGATACTCCGGGACACGTTGACTTCTCTTATGAAGTATCGCGTTCTCTTGCCGCTTGTGAAGGTGCCCTGTTGGTGGTGGATGCTGGTCAAGGGGTTGAAGCTCAAACCTTGGCTAACTGTTACACAGCCATTGAAATGGATCTTGAAGTCGTTCCTATCCTCAATAAAATCGATCTACCTGCTGCAGAGCCTGAGCGGGTTGCAGAAGAGATCGAAGACATTGTTGGGATTGATGCCATTGATGCCGTTCGTTGTTCCGCTAAAACCGGTTTAGGTGTCGATGATGTATTAGAGAAAATTGTTTCTCAAATACCGTCACCAGAAGGGGACCCTGAGGCACCGTTACAGGCGTTGATCATTGACTCTTGGTTTGATAACTACCTTGGTGTGGTTTCTTTAGTGCGTATCAAAAATGGCAGCTTGAAGAAAAACGACAAGATCAAAGTCATGAGCACTGGCCAAATCTGGGGCGTGGATCGAATTGGTATCTTTACTCCAAAACAGGTGGATACCAACGGATTGGGTTGTGGTGAAGTAGGCTGGGTCGTCTGCGGTATTAAAGATATTTTAGGTGCTCCTGTTGGTGATACATTAACGCTCGCCAAGAATGGCAGTGAAAAACCGTTACCGGGTTTTAAGAAAGTAAAACCACAAGTCTACGCAGGACTTTTCCCTGTTTCATCGGATGATTATGAAAACTTCCGTGATGCTTTGGGTAAATTGAGCCTCAATGATGCGTCACTGTTTTATGAACCAGAAACGTCTGCGGCGCTAGGGTTTGGTTTCCGTTGTGGCTTCTTAGGAATGCTGCACATGGAGATCATCCAAGAGCGTTTAGAGCGTGAGTACGATCTGGACTTGATCACGACGGCACCAACCGTTGTCTATGAAGTGCTTAAAACCGATAAAGAGACACTCTACGTTGATAGTCCGGCGAAATTACCAGCGATCAATGACATAGAAGAAATTCGTGAACCGATTGCGCGTTGTAATATCTTAGTGCCATCGGATTACCTAGGTAGTGTGATCACCTTATGTATTGAAAAACGCGGTACTCAGGTGGATATGATTTATCATGGTAATCAAGTGGCGTTGACCTACGATATTCCTATGGCAGAAGTGGTTTTAGACTTCTTTGACCGTTTGAAATCGACATCACGTGGTTATGCATCACTGGATTATGGTTTCCAACGTTTTGAAGAATCGAGCATGGTTCGAGTCGATGTACTCCTTAACGGAGAGAAAGTCGATGCGTTGGCAATCATCACCCATAAAGATCTTGCTCAAAATCGTGGTCGTCAGTTGGTCGAGAAAATGAAAGAGTTCATTCCTCGTCAGATGTTTGATATCGCAATTCAAGCGGCGATTGGCAACCATATTATTGCCCGTTCAACGGTTAAGCAGTTACGTAAAAACGTATTAGCGAAATGTTACGGTGGTGATATTAGCCGTAAGAAAAAACTGTTGAAGAAGCAGAAAGAAGGTAAGAAACGCATGAAGCAGATTGGTAACGTAGAGTTACCACAAGAAGCGTTCTTGGCTATCTTGCACGTAGGTAAAGATTAATCTTTTACTCGTGCGTTCAGCATTTGCTCTCAAGTGAAAGGGTCTTGGCCCTTTCACTTTCGTATTTTTAGATAAGGGAAGTCAATGGCGAATACATTTTCACTCATTTTGGTGATCGTTACTCTCGTGACCGGGATCATCTGGGCGTTGGAAAAGTGGCTGTGGTCAAAAAAACGTCTACAAAAACAAGCTCAAGTGCAGAACGAAACCAATGGGATTGATGCGGCAGTGGTTAGCAAAATCGCGCCACAACCTTGGTGGGTAGAAAATGCGGTCTCGATTTTTCCAGTGATCGCTTTTGTCTTAGTATTACGCTCGTTTATTTTTGAACCATTTCAAATCCCATCCGGCTCGATGATGCCAACGTTATTGGTTGGGGATTTTATTCTGGTTGAAAAATACGCCTATGGTCTTAAAGATCCTGTATGGCGCACACAATTAGTGGAAACTGGCAAGCCTGAGCGCGGCGATGTGGTGGTGTTTAAATACCCACCTAACCCAAGTATTGACTATATTAAGCGTGTGGTTGGTATGCCGGGCGATATTGTTCGCTACAGCCCTACGAAAGAGATTTGCATTCAGACTCAACAAGATTCCCGTTGCCAAACGGTAAAATTATCTAATGTGCTTGAAAGTGAATTTGTACAGAATAATATTCCATTAATGCAGATGGATGAACAGCTGGGCCAGCAGGCACACAGTATTTTAGTTAACCCGTTACGGATGGATAATATTCGAGATTATCAACCTCGCGCGGGTGTTAATGAGTGGATTGTTCCACAAGGGCACTATTTTGTGATGGGTGATAACCGTGACAATAGTGCTGACAGCCGTTTTTGGGGCTTTGTACCAGAAGAAAACTTAGTGGGTAAAGCCGTTGCTATTTGGATCAGTTTTGAATTTGAACGATCTGCAGATAGCATCTTGCCAGCTTGGATCCCAACCGGAGTGCGATTTAATCGTATAGGTGGCATTAATTAGGTCAGCATTTCGCTGACCCGTAACACATCGAGAGAGCATGAATTCTCCAATTAGTAGATTAGAACCCAAACTCGGTTATCAATTTAATGATCCCGAGTTTATGGAATTGGCGCTTACCCATCGTAGTGCCAATGGTAAACACAATGAACGTCTTGAGTTTCTGGGCGATTCAATTTTAAGTTTTGTCATTGCTGACGAATTATATCGTCGCTTTCCTAAGATCAATGAAGGTGATATGAGCCGCATGCGTGCCACACTCGTACGCGGCAATACCCTTGCGGAGTTAGGCCGAGAATTTGGCTTGGGAGATTACTTAAAATTAGGTCCAGGTGAACTGAAAAGCGGCGGTTTTCGTCGTGATTCAATTTTAGCTGATGCCGTAGAAGCGATTATCGGTGCGATTTATCTGGATAGTGATATCGAGATGGTGCGCGGTATTATCTTAAATTGGTATCAGCCGAGATTGGATGCCATCAAACCCGGCGTATCGCAAAAAGATCCTAAAACGCGTTTACAAGAGTTTTTACAAGGTAAACGTAGCCCGCTCCCTATCTATATTGTGACTAATATTAAAGGGGAAGCACACAACCAAGAGTTTACGGTATCGTGTGATGTTGCTGGCATTGCCACACCCGTTATAGGTAAAGGCACTAGCCGACGTAAAGCCGAACAAGCAGCGGCTGAAACCGCTCTGGAGCAATTAAACCATGGCTGATAAAGAATTCGATATTGATGCGTACTTTTCATCAGATCAACAACCGAGCTCATCACCGGATAACCAACATTGTGGTTTTATCGCTATTGTTGGTCGCCCTAACGTTGGTAAATCGACGCTATTAAATAATATTCTTGGGCAAAAAATTTCTATTACTTCACGTAAACCACAGACCACTCGCCATCGTATTATGGGTGTAGACACCAAGGGCGATTATCAAGCGGTTTATGTTGATACTCCCGGGCTGCATATTGAAGAAAAGCGGGCGATCAACCGTTTAATGAATCGTGCCGCCAGTAGCTCACTCAGTGATGTCAATTTAGTACTGTTTGTGGTGGATGGGACGCACTGGACTGCCGATGATGAGATGGTGCTCAATAAACTGCGTCAAGCCAATTTCCCGGTCGTGCTGTGCATCAATAAGGTCGATAACGTCAAAGATCGTAACGATGTGATGCGACACATGCAGGATCTTTCCAGCTTGATGAACTTTGTCGATATTGTGCCTATTTCGGCTAAGTTGGGGAAAAATATTGATGTGCTCCATCAGCATGTTCGTCATCATTTACCGAAAGCAAAGCACCATTTCCCTGAAGAGTATGTGACCGATCGTTCACAGCGTTTTATGGCTTCGGAAATTATCCGCGAGAAATTAATGCGCTTTACGGGGGAGGAATTACCTTACTCGGTTACCGTAGAGATTGAGCGTTTTGATTACAACCCAGAAACCGATGGTTTCCATATTAATGCCCTGATTTTGGTCGAACGGATTGGCCAGAAAAAAATGGTCATTGGTAAAAAGGGTGAGAAAATCAAAACCATTGGTCGTGAAGCCCGTCTCGATATGGAAGAGTTGTTTGGACGTAAAGTCTATTTAGAAACGTGGGTCAAAGTGAAATCTGGTTGGGCTGATGATGAGCGAGCTTTACGTTCATTAGGCTATATTGACGATTTATAAATCGTTTCTGGTGGGTTAAACGGCGCACCAGAAGATGATCCACAATGAGCTTAACGAATAAGACAGAGTCGCTTTATGCGGCTCTTTGCATCGTACATTTGGCCTTCTACGCTGTACTTTGATTGGAGTGGTTGGTGTCGTTATGATTGATGGTTTTCAGCGTTGCTTTGTCCTTAATCGCCGTCCTTATAGCGAATCAAGCTTAATTTTAGATGTATTTAGTGAAGAGTATGGTCGATTAACGTTGATGGCGAAGGGGGCTCGTGGCAAGCGCTCTCAGCTTAAAGGCGCTTTACAGCCGTTTACTCCACTATTGCTGAAATGGTCTGGCAACAGCACCATGAAGACATTACGTCAGGCTGAGTCGATAAGCTTAGGTCTTCCTTTAAGTGGCATCAGTCTCTACTCGGCGATGTACGTCAATGAATTGGTTGGCCGGGTCTTGGCGAATGACGTTCCCAGTCCCGCACTATTTCATGATTATTTGTTTGCGCTGACTGAGTTAGCGCAAAGTGATAATCCTGAGCCAGCTTTGCGTCGTTTCGAACTGGCATTATTGTCCTCTCTTGGCTATGGCGTTGATTTTTTACATTGTGCGGGCACGGGTGAGCCCATCACTCCGACGATGACCTATCGTTATCGTGAACAAAAAGGCTTTATTGCGTCGGTAAGACGCGATAACTTGACTTTTTATGGTGATGAGCTGATTGCGATCAGTGAACGACGCTTTACCACCAAAAATCAATTACAAGCCGCAAAGCGCTTTACACGTATTGCTTTAAAGCCTTATCTTGGCGGTAAACCTTTAAAAAGTCGGGAGTTGTTCCGACCCACAACGCTATCTAGAGCACGGAGTATAGAAACATGAGCTCAATTCTTTTAGGTGTCAATATTGACCACGTTGCCACGTTACGTAACGCGCGTGGTACCCGTTACCCTGATCCTGTGCATGCGGCAGAGATCGCTGAGCGAGCAGGTGCGGATGGCATTACCATTCACCTGCGAGAAGATCGTCGCCATATTCAAGACCGTGATGTGCGTATTTTGCGTGAAACCTTGCAAACGCGGATGAACCTTGAGATGGCGGTAACCGATGAGATGCTCGAAATTGCTTTAAACACTCAGCCTGAATTTGTCTGCTTGGTACCAGAAAAACGTGAAGAGCTGACCACTGAAGGGGGGTTAGACGTACTAGGACAGTTAGATAAAGTGAAAGCCGCGACCGAAAAATTGACCGCTGCAGGAATTAAAGTCTCTCTATTTATCGATGCCGATCGTGAGCAAATTGACGCCGCGAAAGCATGCGGTGCGCCTTTTATTGAATTGCACACTGGGCATTATGCAGAAGCCTCTAATGAGATAGAGCAGCAAAACGAACTGAAAAAAATCGCGGCAGCGGCAGCCTACGCCAGCGATCTTGGTATTACGGTCAATGCTGGACATGGTTTGACGTATCACAACGTAGCGGCAATTGCTGCTATTCCTGAAATTTATGAGCTGAACATTGGTCATGCGATTGTTGGCCGAGCGGTGTTTGATGGTTTGAGCAAAGCGGTCGCGGATATGAAAGCCATCATGGATAACGTGCGTCGTTAATCGTCGATGATTGTTGGCTTAGGTACAGACATTACTGAGATTGAACGCATTGAGAAGGTGCTTACCCGTAGTGGTAGCGCCTTTGCGGCGCGGATCCTCACTCCTGAAGAGCAGGTTAAATGTGCGGCTTTAAAACAGCCCGCGCGCTTTTTAGCCAAACGTTTTGCCGCTAAAGAAGCGGCGGCCAAAGCCTTAGGTACTGGTATCGCTTGTGGTGTTACGTTCCATGATTTTCAAATCACCAACGATACTCAAGGTAAACCTCATCTAATTCTGCATGGCCGAGCGAAACAACTCGCCGAAGCCATGCAAGTCACATCCATTCATCTATCGCTTTCCGATGAGCGACATTATGCTGTCGCTACGGTGATTTTTGAGTCATAAAATTTCTCTCGTTTCTGAATCAATGCTTTGACTACGTTCGTTTTACTCAATCACATCATTTATCTGCGCTTTACCTACTGTCTACTGGTCACTCCAATTAGTTTAGGTATAGCTGTATGATATCTGCCATCCATCAAATACTGACGAAAATCAGCGTAAGACATTCTCACACTTTTGGGCTTATTATTGAGTATCTTTACGAATAATTTATGCTTTTTTAATGTTGTAATCTAGAGAATTTACTTCAATCCCTTTTATCTTAGCTTTGTTCATTTATTGAGGAAACTAGAGATGGAATGGTTGCTATTACTTCTTTCTATTGCGTTATTTATTTATTTGTCAGTGGCAATGTATGCCCCTGAAAAATTTTAACGGTGGGCAATATGTTAGAAATATTTATAATTTGTTTATTAGCGTTTGGCTTAGCATTACCTTTAGGGTTATATATGACGAAGGTGTTTTTGTACAAAAAACATTTCCCTGATCATATATTTAACCCAATCGAGCGGTTGATTTATCGCTCAATAGGAATTGATGCAGATAAATTAATGACATGGAAACAATATGCGTTTTCTTTTCTTGTTAGTAATTTAATGCTAGGAATTGTTGCTTTTCTAATTTTGAAGTATCAGCATATACTCCCATTAAACCCTGATGGTATTGGCCCTTTATCTTGGGATTTAGCGCTTCATACTGCTATTTCATTTTTAACGAATACGAATCAACAGCACTATTCGGGACAGGCTCAGTTAACTTATCTATCGCAAGGAACTTTGATTGTAACCTTACAATTTATTACTCCTGCGATGGGATTAGCTGTGTGTGTGGCAATTATCAAGGCTATGACTGGTGGCGTTAATAATGATTCCGCCAAAGAGGGCGAGGAGCGTCTACTGGGTAATTTTTATGTTGATACTATAAAAGGTACATTACGAGTTTTGATTCCTTTGGCATGTATATTTGCCTTGGCATTATCCTGGCAAGGTGTTCCGAGTACATTTTCTGCTTCTCAAACGATACAAACTATTGATTCTCAATCTGAGCTGACCCATCAAACTATACCTGTCGGGCCAGTTGCTGCGATGGTCGCAATTAAGCAACTAGGTACAAATGGTGGGGGTTGGTATGCGCCAAACAGTAGTAATCCATTAGAAAACCCAACACCAGTAGTAATCCATTAGAAAACCCAACACCAGTGAGTAATGCGATTGAAACTATTGCTTTGGTGCTGGTTCCGATGGCCATCGTTTTTATGGCTGGTGGATTGATGAGACGCAAATCTTTTTCAGTGATGACTTTTGTCGTTATGAGCATTATTAGTGTTAGTTTTATTACATTAACAGTGTATAGCGAACTTCAGCCAAATGCTGCTTTTCAGGGGTTAAGTCAAAGTGGCCCTAATATGGAAGGCAAAGAGGTACGATTAGGGGTAGGACCTTCGGCACTATGGGCCACTTTTACTACTCAAACTTCCAATGGTTCCGTTAATGCTATGCATGATTCGTTTAATCCTTTGGGTGGCTTGATCACTCGGAGCGGTATGCTTATCAGTGCCATTTGGGGGGGGATTGGTGGTGGGTTTGTGACCTTTATGGTCTATGTTTGGTTAGCTGTTTTTCTTTCTGGTCTGATGATTGGTCGAACGCCCGAGATATTTGGTCGTAAGATTGAAACAAAAGAGATAACGATGCTATCCAGTTTAATTTTACTACCAGCACTGACGATTTTATCATTTACTGCAATAACGCTGACTTTTCCTAGTTTGACTGGAAATTCCAATCCCGGATTCCATGGTATATCTCAAGTCTTTTATGAATATACATCAGCGTTTGCGAATAACGGCTCCGGTTTTGAAGGACTATCAGATGATACGATTTGGTGGAATATTTCCTGCTCAATTGTATTACTTCTAGGTCGTTATTTACCTTTAATTATTCCATTAATGATCGCTGGATCTTTAGCTAAGAAACGAGTCAGTCCGTCAAATGCAGGTAGTTTGCGTTTAGAATCCCCGACTTTCGCAGCTACTCTTATCGCCGTTATTCTAATCATTAATGTTTTATCATTTTTACCTGCTGCCGTTATTGGGCCGATTGGAGAAGCTCTTGAATTAACGACATCAGTAGTAGGGAATTAATTATGAATCAATCTATTGCAAGTAACGATACTTATATTGAATGGAAACATATTTTAGTCGATTCGTTAAAAAAACTATTACCACAAAAAATGTGGTCTAATCCTATTATGTTTGTGGTTTGGGTTGGAACAGTACTTTGTATCGGTATCACTATTCATAATCTTGTCCATGAAAAGTCATATATTATGCCTTTTATCACGACATTGATCCTATTTTTTACAGTATGGTTTGCTAATTTAGCTGAGTCTGTGGCTGAAGCGAAAAGTCGTGGTCAGGCAGCTAGTTTACGTTCAGCTAAGCAATCATTAAGGGCTCGTCGTATCGATGGAGACTTTGAGCACTGGGTTGCTGCAACAAATTTAGCGAAAGGGGATCGGGTTCGTGTTGTTCAAGGTGATTATATTCCAGCAGATGGCGATATTGTTATAGGAGTGGCAACGGTTAATGAATCGGCAATAACAGGAGAGTCCGCAGCCGTGCTGCGTGAAGCTGGTACTGATCATTCAAGTGTGATTGGTGGTACAAAATTATTGACGGGAGAAATAATTTTTGAAGTTTCTAATGATCCCGGCCACAGTTTTTTAGATCGTATGATTGGTCTGGTTGAAGGTGCTAAGCGTCAAAAAACGCCTAATGAGATGGCATTAACGGTATTGTTATCAGCATTAACTGCCGTGTTTCTTCTGACCGTAATGACTCTTCATGCTATGGCAAACTTTATGGGTAGTGAATTAGATTATATTATGCTTATTGCTCTATTGGTTTGTTTGATCCCTACGACGATAGGAGGTTTATTACCTGCGATAGGTATTGCAGGGATGAATCGAGCATTAAAAGCAAATATTGTTGCAAAATCAGGTAAAGCTGTTGAAGTTGCTGGGGACATTGATACTTTATTAATCGATAAAACAGGAACAATAACCTTTGGTGATCGCCAAGCGACAGAGTTTTTACCTGTTGATGGAGTGACGGAAAGCGCTCTTATCGATGCTGCAGTATTAGCCTCATTAGACGATCCAACACCAGAAGGAAAGTCGATCTTAAGTTTGGCTTTGAGTAAAAGTATTCAAATAAATGCTAAACCTAAAGGAAGTGAATTCCTGCCATTTTCTCCTAAAACTCGAGTATCAGGACTCAGATTAGCCGATAAGTCTCTTAAGTTAAAAGGAGCGAGTGATGCAATCAAAGCGTGGAGCGCAGATAAAAATCTCAGCTGGCCTCAGGATACCGATACATTAGTTCGTAGGGTTGCTCAAAAAGGAGGAACGCCTTTAGTTGTTGCGTCAAATGAACGTGTATTAGGTGTTGTCGCACTATCTGATGTTGTTAAACCTGGTGTTGCAGAGCGTTTCTCTCGATTAAGAGCATTAGGTGTTCGAACTATTATGGTGACCGGAGACAATCCCATTACGGCTGGTGTTATTGCTGCGGAAGCTGGTGTTGATGATTTTATTGCAGAAGCTAAACCTGAAGATAAGTTGGCTTTAATTCGTCAAGAGCAAGCTAAAGGACGTTTAGTGGCGATGGTGGGGGATGGAACGAATGATGCTCCGGCATTAGCTCAAGCTGATGTCGGTTTGGCGATGAACTCTGGAACTCAAGCGGCTAAAGAAGCAGGTAATATGGTTGATTTGGATTCTGATCCATCAAAATTATTGTCCGTTGTTGAAGTCGGTAAACAGCTACTGATAACAAGGGGAGCATTAACGACGTTTTCACTAGCCAATGACGTTGCAAAGTATTTTGTTATTATTCCTGCAATCTTTGCTGGGACAATTCCAGCGATTGGAATGCTTGATTTTTTACGACTCAATAGCCCTGAAACTGCGGTTATCGCTGCGTTAGTTTTTAATGCACTGATTATTCCTGCTCTTATTCCACTGGCAATGAAAGGTGTCAAAGTTAGCGTTGCCTCCGCCGACAAATTATTGCGAAATAATATGCTGATTTATGGCTTAGGTGGGATGGTATTACCATTTTTTGTGATCAAAGCATTAGATATGTTGATTGGAACACTTTATTAGGATAAGTAATAATGAAGACAGATGTTAACTATTATTATCAGAGAGAGTTGAATATTTCACAAACTGGTATGGTAGCTTACTGGAAACAACAAATTATATGTGCTATTCGTGCAACCTTCGTATTTTTATTACTTTGTGGTGTAGTTTATACAGGGTTGATTACTTTATTAGGTCAGGCACTTTTTCCTTATCAAGCATCAGGAAGTTTAATAGAAAAAAATGGTAAATTAATTGGTTCAGAATTAATTGGTTCAGAATTGATTGGTCAGCACTTTGTATCAGACTCATATTTTCATGGACGTCCAACCGCTGTAGGGTATGACCCCATGGAAACAGGTGGGAGTAATTTAGCACCAAGTAATCCTGAATTGAGAGAGCGAGTTAAACAAGATAGTATCATTCAGCAAAATCTGAATAGTATTTCTACAGAAAATATTCCTGTGGATCTATTGGCAACCTCTGGGTCTGGCGTTGATCCTCATATTTCTTTATCGTCGGCTAAAGTTCAAGCTGCAAGAATATCTGCTAATCGTCAATTACCATTAGAGGTTGTGATGCAGGTTATTCATGAATATACAGAGAGTCCTCAATGGGGAATCTTTGGACAAGAACGTGTAAATGTTCTCAAATTAAACTTAGCACTTGACAGATTAACTACTCGTTCTTAAGTTACTTGTCAAAAATAAAACATGCCCATTTTTATAATGGGCATGTTTTTATGCTTCTATTATTAAGAGGTTATATCATTATTTATGCATGAAGAGCATCGTTCACAAAAGGCTGAAGCATTACTCTGTCAAATCCAGAAAGAAAGCAAAGGAAAGTTGACGATTTTCCTTGGTGCGGCTCCGGGAGTTGGTAAAACATACGCTATGCTTAATGCTGGTAAGGAGTGTTTACAACGCGGTGTTGATGTCGTTATTGGATTAGTCGAAACTCATGGCAGACAAGAAACTGAATCGACGATGAAAGGGCTAGAAATCCTCCCTCGTAAGAGTATTCATTACCAACATACGCCACTCACTGAGTTTGATTTAGATGCAGCGTTGCAACGTAAACCATCACTTATTTTAGTTGATGAGTTAGCTCACACCAATGTACCAGGCAGCCGTCATATACGAAGGTGGCAAGATATTTCTGAGTTGTTATCCGCAGGAATTGATGTCTATACAACGGTTAATATTCAGCATATTTCCAGTTTAAATGATGTCATTGCACAAATTACAGGTGTGACTGTGCGTGAGATTGTGCCTGATAACTTCATTGATGATGCCTATGAAATTCGATTTATTGATTTGCCGCCAGTTGCTTTAATTGAAAGGTTACACCAAGGTAAAGTGTACTTACCTGAGTATGCTAAGTTGGCATTAGATACCTTTTTCTCGATTGCTAATTTAACGGCATTACGAGAATTGGCGATGAAGCGAGTGATCTCGAAGGTTGATAGCCATTGGAACACTATGGTTGATGCTGAACAGGGAAAAATAAGTTACACACTTCAAGATAATCTTGTTGTATTGGTCAGTGCGAATAGTGATCACCGTTATCTAATTAGAATAGGTAGGAAAATTGCTGAACGGCGTCAAATATTATGGAGCGTTGTATGGGTTGATAAAGGAAGTCCGTTGACCTCTCAACAAAGAAAAATGCTTAACGATGCATTGAATCTTGGGAAAGATCTTGGTGCTAAAGTGGAGATTATGCGTGGTTCAAGTTGTTACGATACCGTTTATTCTTATTTAGTTGACCAACGAGCAAGTACCGTTTTAGTTGGAGTTGGTGAACGTTATCGTTATTTATTCTGGCGTAAGCGTTTATATCAGCGTTTGATTGAATCTGGATTACCTTTAGAGGTATCAGTTTATCACTCCCCTGAATCAAAAATAAAAATAGTAAAGTCTAATCCAATAGATCCAATTTACAATCGTATTAAAAAACATATTTATGCATTGATTAATGTAGGTTTGGCTTCTTTACTAGCACTTGCCCTTAAAGAAGTATTGAGTAGTGGCAATTTGGTTTTAGTGTTTGTTTTATCAATCATATTAACAGGATTAAAATTAGGAGCGAGACCAGCTATTGCTGCTGCTATTTATTCATTTTTAAGTTTTAATTTTTTGTTAACGGAGCCATTGTTAACATTTAAAGTATATAGTCAAGATGATATAGCGACACTTGTTTTTTTAATTATAATTGGATTAGTAAGTGGCCCTACAGCATCTCGTATTAGAAATCAATTTATTTTATTAAAAGAGTCTAATCGTTATGCGGAAATTTTACGTGAGTTGGCCCAGCAGCTTTCCATTGTTGAAAGTGAAAAAACATTATGGTCTACAGTTTGCAAAAATATATCTTCCCTAGTGCAAGCCCCTAGTTGGTTTGTCACTCAACAGAATGATGAGATTATTTTTCCTTCAACGTTTATCAATATTAAATTAAAAGCATGTGATGAGTCGGCGATCAGCTGGTCATTAGCAAATGCTAAGCCAGCCGGGCGATTTACCGATACTTTGAATGCTTCACAAGTTACCGTCATTCCTATTGTTCATCATGAGCTAACGATTGGTGTTGTTGTTATTGGTTGGAAAAAAAATCATCGAGATTTTACGCAGTTTGATAAGGACTTAATAAATTCGATGTTAAACCAAGCATCAAATACTTGGCAGAGAATCCGATTGAGTACCGATCTTGAAGCATCACGTGTAAAAACAGAAGTTGAGCAAATTCGGTCTTCGCTACTTTCATCGGTATCCCATGATTTAAAATCTCCCTTGTCTGCAATGATGGGGGCTGCTGAAACATTAAAAGAATTTGATGATAAATTGATTAAATCTCAAAAAATAGAGATGTTAGATACTATTCTTCAAGAAAGTCGTCGTTTAGAAAGTTATATTCAAAACCTTCTGGATATGACAAAGTTAGGCTATGGTGGGCTAAAAATAGAAAGAGATTGGGTTTCTATTGATGATATTGTTTCTAGTGTAATATCAAGATTAAGACGCTATTTCCCAAACACTAAAGTTAATTATTTTTCTCAAGAAGATGCGCCCTTACTGTATGTTCACGCTGCTTTAATTGAGCAGGCTATATTTAATATATTAGAAAACTCATCTCGTTATACATCAGATAAAGAATCTATAGC
>NZ_WXWI01000056.1:0-55402 GCF_009904895.1 Vibrio sp. V31_P5A7T61 | reverse complement strand
CAATAGGGTATTCGGTGTGACGATTTTTACTGTGCTTTACGTACTGATAATGCTCTGCAAGCGCCTCGGTATCATGGGTTCTAAATTGAGTTCCATCAACTGAAAACAGTCTTAAACCAAACCATTTATCCTCACTATCTTCGGACTGAGTCCAGTGCTGAGCAGTCATAGTAAATAGCGCTTTTAGTGGCTCTGCCGTGAGACGTTTTCTGGCTTGAGGAATGGCACTTGGCGCAATGGATTCACCTAAAGAGCTGGACAGTTTTAAGTCTAACTTGTCCAAAACGTCAGTAATCGGTCTGTCGCGATATAAGCCAATACCCACTAGCAGCCACACGACCAACTCAGCAGGTAGCTTTCGTCTTCTCATGCTGGCTTTATTCGTTTCATCAAGTGCTTGATTTATCCATTCCAATGGAAGCTCTTTTTGAAAAAGCGCAAGTGAATCAGGAGAAGCGAAGTCATCAACATCAATAAGCCAGTGAGCCAACATAAAAAATACCCTCAAACATGAAATGCTTGAGGGTATTTTCAACCAACCACAGGATCGTTCAACTGATCATTTGCTTAACTGATCGGTGTTAGGAATTAACAACCGGCTTGCTTGGTAGTGGCTAGCTTAAAATCATAGCGCTTTTGGCCTCAAGCGTGATGAGCATTTCTCCATGTTGATACTCATAATGTTGTGCGCTTAGCGCATTGCTAAACTCCCCACGGGTTAACCCCAATTGCCAGAGGGGCAAACATACGTCACGGGCATGACCAAGATTAATCGCAATCAGAACTCTTTGCTCCGCATAGCAGCGTGCAAAGACAAAACTGCTCTCATCTTGATACAGCAGTTGAAAATCCCCTATCTGCAAAGCGACATATTGTTTTCGTAGCGCAATCAGTTGTTGAAAGAAAGAAAAATAAGGTGATGTTGTCACTTGCTGCCAAGGCATACAACGACGGTTGTCGGGGTCATGACTGCCTCTTAATCCAACCTCCGTCCCATAATAAATACAAGGCGTACCCACATAGGTGAAAAGTAGAGTGCTGGCGATATGAAATAACGGTTGATCGCCATCGATCAGCTCGATAAATCGTGCGGTATCATGGCTATCTAATTGATTGAGCTGGGCTAATTGATTCGCCCACGGGATTTTGGCTCTGGCTTCTGCTAGCCAATCGAGAAACTGCGGTACTCGGATATCGATAGGGTGAAAAGCAATATCTAAATGGGTGAGCAAAGCCCGTAAAGGATGCGCAAAACCATAATAATTCATCGCGCCATCTTCTTGATCGCCTTGCAGCCATTGAGTCGCTTCAAAAAAATGTTCACCCAATACATAGCAATCAGGGTTGATCTGTTTTGCCGCATCACGAAAGGCTTGCACGTAATGAGCGTTATTTTTGGCACCTTCACCTTCACCGAGCATATGGATAACATCAAAGCGCCAGCCATCAATTTGATACGGGGGCTTAAGCCAATGTTTAATTACCGCTTGATCAGATTGATAAATAGCCGCTCTGACTTCAGGATGCTGAAAGTTTAACACCGGTAAGCTAGCAACACCTTTCCAGCCGATATATTCTTGAGTGTCGCCTTGGAAAAAATAGTAATCGCGATAAGCGGATTGGACCGATTGATAAGCACCTACTTCTTGATGCCAACCCTGTAAATTAAACCACGGATGCTCGGTAGAAGTATGGTTAAAAACCGCGTCGAGCACAATTTTCATCCCTCGCTGATGAAGATTATCGCACAGCTGCGCAAAGTGGTGATTAGTGCCTAAATGTGGGTCGACATGGTAGTAATCCATGCAATCGTATTTATGATTACTAGGGGCATGAAAGATCGGGTTTAGGTACAGCGCAGTAACGCCAAGATCTTGTAAGTAATCAAGCTTTTCTTCTACCCCATATAGGTCACCGCCATAAAATTCACAGCCGCCATTGCCTTGATGATTATCAACGGGCTCTCCCCATGCTTTGGCAATCACCGGTTTGCTGCCGCCACTGACACTGTATTCTCCGCTTTTCACGCTGATTTCCGGTTTGCCATTAGCAAAGCGATCCGGAAAAATCTGATAAAAAACCTGTCGACTAACCCAAGATGGCGGCTGATGTTGTGCATTGTACTTGAAGTGGTACTCACGGCTTGGGATTCGCGCGGAGACAGATTTCGCATCTAGCCACCACTGACCTTGCTCAGAGAGTAACTTAAAGACATAGTGAGTTACTGCGCGATCTTGATTTAGCGGGATAGTTGCTTGCCAATAAGTGAGCCGTTCATGAGTGGTTATATTGACCATCTCGACTAAATGTTCTTCATTATCGGGTTCATGACGCACGAGAACTTGACGGCATGGGAATGAGCGTTCAATGGCTAAGGTTAAGGTTAATGAATCTTGGTGGCGAGTAACCCATGATTCAGTTTGGCCGTGAAAAAGAAACGGGGCGCGCATATTATACTCCTTCATCATCGTACAATTTCCCTGCTGTTTATCTCAGCAGGGAGAAGATCAGCAACTGGCTTACAAGACTAAGTGTTTAGAACCAATTTCAATAAAATGCGTGGAAAGCGGCTTAAAATTTATCTCGACATAACTACGCTGCTCCGTTACCACCAGAGTGAGTGATTGTTGGTTGAGATGATCGATTAAGGCATATTCTCCCTCGCTCAATTGCCAATGTTTAATCAGATCTTGGGGTAAATGCAGTGGTACGGTTTTACTTTCCGTGGCGCTAAAGTTAGCCGCTATAATTAATTTTTGCTCAGGACAAGAGCGAGTAAAGGCAAACAGCGTATCTTGTTGCTCTGCAAAATGTGGCCAATTCTCGGCGTATAAATCGTGATAATCGCCCATCAGCGCTGGACTGTTTTTAGCTAAGTTGAGTAGCTGGCAGTAAAATTGACGTAGCTGACGCTGCTTATCACTTAACTGCCCACCATCAAATCGACCATGATTAAGCCATTTTTGATGCTCAGGTACGCCAATATAGTCAAAAATAGAGGTGCGTGACGGCTGACCAAATCCAGCCCGTTCCGCCCCTGGCTCTCCCACCTCTTGACCAAAATAAATCAAGGTCGGCGCACTGGATAAACAGGTAGAGATCAGCATCGCTGGTCGCCCTTGTTCAGCATCACCAGCAAAGTCAGCCGAGGCAATGCGTTGTTCATCGTGATTTTCTAAAAAATGCAACATATGATGTTCAATATCACGCATTTGATACTCAATGCTGCCAATGATCGCGGTTGAAGCTTTGCCTTGCATGATGGCTTTTAACCCATCGTACAAATCGACTTTATCGTACAAATAATCCATTTTGCCTAACTGAATATAATCACGGTAAAGGTCGGGCTGATAGACTTCAGCCATTAAAAATGCATTAGGGTTAACGTGCTTGATCGCTGAGTTCATAAAACTCCAAAACTCAATCGGTACCATCTCCGCCATGTCATAACGAAACCCATCCACGCCTTGCTCTAGCCAGTAGAGCGCAATATCACGAAACTTAAGCCACGAGTTTGGCACCGACTGCTGCTGCCAAAAAGTAAAATGCGCTTGATGAGAAAGCCAACGATAAGATTCGGGGAGTTCGGCGAAGTCTTTCTCTCCACTAGGGGTAACGCCGTAATTAATTTTTACCGTTTCATACCAATCGTCCGCATTGGGTTTGGCCTGCCGCGAGCCATTGCCGGTCCATTTGGCTGGAAATTCTTGATAAGGCTCAGCCAGGAGCGGATGATTTTCACCCCCTAATGGCAATAAGTGGTCGGGCAGATCGGGCATTTGAAACGCCTGATTGGGTAGGTAATAAAAATTATTGTCTCTTGCATACTCAAGTTGAGTATTATCACTTTGTCCGAAGTCTTCGACGCCGGGGGGATTGTTTAATCCTTGATAGTGTCGCGCCACATGGTTCGGGACAATATCAATAATAACTTTTAAGCCAGCCTGATGTGAGCGGTTAATTAAAACCAAAAACTCTTGGTTACGTTGCGCAGGGTTATCGGCCAAATCGGGATTAACCGAGTAATAATCTTTCACCGCGTAAGGCGAACCCGCGCGTCCTTTCACTACGCTTGGGTGATCATCACTGATCCCAAACGGGCGGTAGTCGGCCACTAAAGCATGATGATGAACACCCGTATACCAAATATGCGTTGCTCCCAATTGAGCAATTTCTTGCAAGGCTTTAAGCGTAAAATCATTAAACTTACCCACTCCATTTTGCGCTTTTGTGCCCCAGGGGATGTTGGCGGTTTGCGTATTACCAAATAGACGAGTAAAGACTTGATAAACGTTTATTTTTGAAGAGGAATATTCTGGATGCATCGTCTAAAACCTAACTGCTATCAATAAGAAACCGTTTAAGGGTAGACAATGGTTAGATAATGCAACTCATCCCTTACTCAGCAATTTAGGGCGTAGATCGAAGGGAGAGTGGAAAAGTGTGAGCGAGGTTAAGCTATACGAATGAACGGAATGGTTGTTGCTATGGCCTGCTGGTGATTATAGCAAGCCACAGAAATCGAGAATTAAACCCCAGCGCGTTTCAGTAGCCCGGCCATCAGTGGCGAGCTGGATTTCACTTGTTTAGATTTGTTTTGTAAGCTTTTCACTAGCTGCGGCTGATTAATGCTTTTGGCAATATAAGCCATGGCCTGATAAAAACCGGCAGCAGAGTTGATTTTGGCTTTATCATTGAGGGGTGCCAGCAGCTGAACCATCGCCGTACCACTCATGCCATTATCGATAGCGTGTTGCTGAACGGCATCCAACAAATGATCCAAATCGGCTAACGCTTCGGTGCTTTCTATCCCTTGTTTTTGCATTTCTTTGCGGTTGCGCTTGCGAATTTGTTTGATCACAAAGGCAGGTTGGTTAATCTTTTTAAAACCAAAATAACCAGCGGCCACGACAAGAACTAGCCCACCGACCACATAACCCCAGATAGAGCCAGAAGAAGATTCAACCATAGGTTGAATGGCATCAATACTGGTTGCGATATCAGACATACATATTCCTTACTATAGAGAAAACTTAACCACTATACCCTTCCTACTTGAAGCTGCAGGGGTGTTGGCTACGTTCGTTCACCCCAATCACATAGTCTGTCTATGCTCATGGGGATGAACTCACTTGCCGCCTACCTGCAACTCCAAGTTGTTTGGGTAGAGGAGGGTAGTTAAGTGTGAAAAGACCATCATTGACTGACCTGCAAGGTGTTGCTTTGCGTTTTATCAACAATAGTGCAAAAGGCAGTCTTGGTTATATCATTTAATCGGCGCAATGTGATCGTTTCACGCTGAAAATTAAGCGGACAGTGACGACTCACGCACGATCAACTGGCCAAGATAGGTATGATGCAATGAGGTCACTGGCTGTTTATTAGCAAGCATCACCGCGCATTGTGTCGCAGCCTGAGTTAACTCGACGATCGGCAGTGCCACGGTTGATAAACTTGGAATGGCATACGCGGCAGCGGGTTCGTTATCAATACCAATCACGGCAATATCTTGTGGTACGCGCTGGCCGTGCTCATGTAAAGCGCGAATGGCGCCAATCGCCATATCATCATTACAGGCAAAAATCGCACTAAAGTTTACGCCACGAGTGAGTAGCTGCTGGGTAGCATGGTAGCCAGAGTTAAGGCTATTATCGCCTGCGACGATTAAATCAGGCTTGGGGTCAATATCAGATTGCGCGAGTTGCTGCTGATAAGCGGCTAAGCGGAGCTGCCCAGTTTCACTGTTGAGCGGTGAAGTAAGACAAGCAATCGCTCGATGGCCAAGGGTTAATAAGTGCTGCATAGCAAGGGTAGCTAATTGAGTTTGATCTAAGCCAAAGCTTGCTAATGTTGAAGTGGAAAAGCGTCGATTCAACACGACCAATGGAATGGCGTGTTCGTGTTGCCACTGGCTCAGCTCGGTTTCGCTTAAATGACGGCTATAGATCATAATCGTGTCACAGCGTTGATTCGCCAATATTTGCAGCGCTTCTCGCTCACCTTGGACGCTATTTTTACCATTGACCACCAGCAATTTTTTGCCCGCTTGCTGAGCCCCTTGTTCGGCATGATGCAGCACACTACCAAAATAGCTGCTTTGAAAATGCGGCAAACTTAAACCAATCGCATGAGAGGTATTGGTGGCCAGCGCTTGCGCTAAGGTATTGGGTTGATAACCGAGTTGCTGCATGGTAGCAAGAACCGCTTGGCGGGTAGACTCTTTAACTTGGCCATTGCCGTTCAGCACTCGTGACACCGTCGCTTTAGACACTCCGGCGGCTTTACATACATCATTAATGGTGGCCATGACGGCAATTACTCCTAACTGATCCAGCCCTTTGTCACTTGAGCGTGCAAAGGGCAGGTGAGTGTAGCGCGTTATTCATCTCAGCTCTATACCCTTCCTACTTGCCGCCTAGCGGCAACGGCAAGTGGTTTAGGTATCGATGGAATTAAATAATTTGTCCGTTACTGGCAATCACTTGCTGGTACCAGTAAAAGCTTTTCTTCTTCGAGCGCGCCATGGTTCCAGTGCCATCATCGTGCTTATCGACATAGATGAAACCATAACGTTTTTTGTATTCACCGGTGGTAAAAGACACGCAATCAATACAGCCCCAAGGGGTGTAACCCATCACCTCAACACCATCGTAGTTAATGGCGGTCTCCACCGCTTTGATGTGCTCGCTGAGATAGTTAATTCGATAATCATCATTAATTGAACCATCCGCTTGCACTTCATCAAGCGCGCCAAGACCATTTTCGACAATAAAAATTGGCTTTTGGTAACGCTCATACAGTTCAGATAAGGCAACACGTAAACCGTCGGGATCGATTTGCCAGCCCCAATCCGACGCGGGTAGATATGGATTGAGACGGCTATTTTCAAACAAGGACGTGGTTTGTCCTTCCTCTTTCTGGGTTGAGACAATATTGGTCATGTAGTAGCTGATCGCGAGGTAATCAGCGCAGCCTTCACGTAAAATTTGCTCATCCCCAGCGGCCATTTCGATTTGGATATTTTTACGTTGCCATTCTTTAATCAAATAACTTGGGTAGTAGCCACGGACTTGAACGTCACTAAATAGATACTTTTCGCGCATCAGCTCTTGTGCGAGTAATACGTCTTCTGGACGACAAGTAGCTGGGTAGAGCGGCATGATGTGGATCATGCTACCGATTTTAAAATCAGGGTTTATCTGATGGCCTAATTTGACCACTTGCGCACTGGCAACAAATTGATGGTGCAGCACTTGGTACATCATCTGTTCAGGATTTGGGTAATCGGTGTAGATCATCCCTGAGTTACAATATCCCCAAATCGGCAGTTTCCAGTTACGCTGATTGTTAATTTCATTAAAAGTGATCCAGTATTTGACTTTGTGCTGATAGCGCTCCATCACGGTCTGGCTAAATTTCACAAAAAAGTCGATCACTTGGCGATTGGCCCAACTGCCATAGTGTTTCACTAAGTGATTCGGCATTTCGAAATGCGAAAGGGTGATGACCGGTTCAATGCCGTATTTCAATAGCTCATCAAACAGATCATCATAAAATTGCAGCCCAGCTTCGTTAGGTGTGGCTTCATCGCCGTTCGGAAAAATCCGCGTCCAAGCAATCGATGTGCGAAAGCATTTAAAGCCCATCTCAGCAAATAACGCGATATCCTCTTTATAACGTCCATAAAAATCAATCGCTTCATGGTTAGGATAAAACTGATCGGATTCTACGCTATCGGTGATTACTCGCGGTACTTCATGCGCCCCTTTAGTCAGCACATCAACCACACTCACGCCTTTACTGTCTTTGTTCCAGCCACCTTCTACTTGGTGAGCCGCCACTGCGCCGCCCCAGAGAAAATCTTTCGGAAAACTGTACTGTGTCATAGGTTACCCCTTAATCATCTTATTAGAAACATGCTTAACCTGTGGCTAGTCTAGATCGTTTTTTACTCAATTGGAACCGGTTTCTGTAACCGGTTCCAATTTTTTCTGTTCGGTGTGAACTTTGCCGTGAAGCGCATAGAAATGATGCACAGGCCCATGGCCTTTACCTACCTGTAACTGGTCAGCATATAAGATGGCTTGCGAGATATAATGCTTTGCTCGCGTTACGGCTTGCTCAAGGCTTAAGCCTTGCGCAAGGTAAGAAGCGAGCGCTGCAGAAAGGGTACAACCTGTACCATGAGTATTGCTGGTGTGGATTCTTCGCCCTGAAAAACACCTTACCCGCGATCCGCAGATCAGCCAATCGTGACTATTTACTGATGCAGTAAAATGGCCACCTTTAAGCAGCACCGCTTGGCTTGGCAAAGCTTGTAATGCGGTGATGATCTCATCAAGTTGCTGGTCGTGTTTTGGCATCGGACAGCCAGTTAATACCGCAGCTTCAGGTAAGTTGGGGGTAATAACCGTGGCTAGTGGTAATAACTGCTGTTTTAAGTCATTGACGGCTTGTTCGGCAAGTAACGCATCACCGCTGGTGGCGACCATTACCGGATCTAACACGATAATCTTTGGTTGATAGTGACGGAGTTTTTCACCCACGATATGGATAATCTGGCTATCAGCCAGCATACCAATTTTTACCGCGGCCACGGTAAAGTCACTAAAAATCGCATCCAGTTGACTGGCAATGTGTTCAATGGCAATCGGCAAAATTGCCGTTACTCCAAGGGTATTTTGTGAGGTGATGACGGTAATGGCGCTACAAGCATAGCTACCAGTGGCGGAAATGGCCTTGATATCGGCTTGGATCCCGGCGCCGCCGCCGCTATCTGAGCCAGCAATGGTTAATACGATTGGGATGGGTGAAATAGCAGACAAGCGGTTGGTCATGACAGGCTCCTATAGATGACGTATAGGAACTGGCCAATGACGACCAATATGGTCGAAGCTAAATCATCGTATACACATTGATGCTAGTGGTATGCGAAAGCTGTGTCATTGGTTGCCATAGTTCCCTACGTCAGTGCTAACTGAATCAGGTTCAACGGGTCTCGCAATGCGATCTCAGCCTTAAGGCTCCCCGACTATAGTGGTGCATATCCTGCCGACTTAACGCGACAGGGTTATTGGATTGGTCCCCTTTTAGCGACAATTTTAAGCCACTTGGATAGACTGATTGATTTTATAACAATCATTAAGATAACAATCAATCCAATCAGTCCCTGTGGGATAAATAAAAATGCCCACTCAAAGAGTGGGCAAAGCGTAAGATTAACGGTTGATGGTTTGTCGCGTAATCGATGTTCAAAGCGACTTAATAATTTTTGCCGTTAAGGGGGATACCTTACGCGTTAGCACGAGCACCTAGTTTAGCTTTTTCACGCATACCGAGCAACAAGGTGAGGGCAAATGATGCGACGAACGCGATAACCATGCCGACCACATAGTAGCCAATTTTATCAGGACTGATGGAGATAATACCCGGTAAACCTGCTGCACCTAAAGCGTGTGCTTTTACGGTAAATAAAGTAATGAATGCACTGGCGATGGCGGCTCCGCAGATTGCTGCGATAAACGGATAACGCAGTTTTAAGTTAACCCCAAACATTGCAGGTTCAGTAATGCCCAGTAACGCGGTTACACCAGAAGGCACAGCAATCCCTTTCATTTTGGTTTCTTTGCTGGTTAGTCCCACGGCTAAAGCAGCAGCGCCTTGCGCCACATTGGACATGGCAGCAATAGGGAAGATAAACGTACCGCCAGTGATAGCGATATCAGCAAGAAGCTGAGTTTCAATCGCAATAAAGCTATGGTGCATGCCTGTTATTACAAATGGTGCATAGACGAAGCCAAATAGTGCGCCACCGATAAAGCCCGCTGATTCATACAGCCAGTTTAAGCCATCGCCTAATAGGAAGCCGACATCACGAGTTAAAGGCCCAACCACCGTAAAGGTCAGAAAACCCGTGATAAAAATGGCTAGCATTGGCGTTAATAGGTTATCAAGCACCGAGGGGATAATTTTTCTTAACCCATTTTCGACTTTAGCCAGAATAAAGGTCGCGACTAAGACGGGTAACACCGAGCCTTGATAGCCGACTTTCTGGATCTCTAAGCCTAAAATATTCCAAGTAGGAATGTCGCCGGTTAATGAAGCGCTACCAAATCCCCAGCCATTGAGAAGATCAGGATGGACCATGAGCATGCCCAAAGCTGCGCCAAGGAAGGGATTACCACCAAATTTACGAGAGGCAGAAAAAGCCAGTAAAACCGGTAAATAAACAAAAGGGGCATTAGCGAAGGTATTGATCATACTCGCTAAATCAGCAAGACCCGGATTGGCGTCAATCAGTGATTGCCCTTCGATAAATAATCCTTGTGCCGTTAATAGGTTATAAAGACCCATTAATAAACCGCCCGCGACAATGGCTGGAATGATCGGCACGAAAATGTCCGATAAGCCTTTCACCGCACGCTGGACAATATTTTGCTTCTGCGCACCCGCAGAGGCGACATCATTGGTGGACATCTCTGCGAGGCCAGTCAATTTCGCCATTTCAGCGTAAACTTGGTTAACAATCCCAGAGCCAAAAATGATTTGGTACTGGCCTGCGACTTTAAATTGACCTTTAACACCATCGAGATCTTCAATGGCTTTTTCATCAATCAGCGATTCATCACTGATCGCCAAACGAAGTCGAGTGGCACAGTGTGCGAGTGCTTGAATGTTGGCTTTGCCACCCAACAGCTCAATAAGTTGTTTTGCTATGACTGGATAGTTCATAACTCACCCCGGTTGTTGTGAATGATTTATAGGATAGTTTTAATGATTACAGTTGTTTTTTTGGGAACGTTTGCAGATTTAATAATCATCAACAAATCGCTACAGGTCAAAAGGAAATCAGTAAATATGTGAATAGGATCGCCAAAACCCGCAGTGATAATTAACAAAACAAGGGTAGAATCACGCAATAAGAACGATAATATGGTAGTGATTTTGCAATCAATCCCAATGTGATGATGGAATGAGAAAATAATGGCAAGTTTGCATGATGTAGCGCGTTTAGCTGGTGTATCAAAATCGACCGTATCACGAGTGATGAATGACGAGTATGGTGTTAAAGAATCGACCAAAATCAAGGTGTTAAAAGCGGTTGCTGATTGTGGTTATATGGTCAATCAGGTTGCAAAAGATCTCAAATCACAAAAGACCAATTTGATTGGCGTGATTGTGCCTCGGGTCTCTTCCCATGCCACCGCGCAAGGGGTTGATGGTTTAACGGCTATTTTTGAACAAGCAGGAAAGCATGTATTGCTCGCCAATACTCATCAAATTCATGCTAAGGAATTAGAATACATTCAAATCTTTAATCAAAAGCGAGTTGAGGGAATCATCTTCTATGCGACTCACCTTGATGAGCCTTTGATTAAAGCGATTCAACAATCTCATGTTCCCGTTGTATTAATTGGTCAGGATGGCTCGTTATACAATATCCCTAGCGTGGTGCATGATGATTTACGAGTCGGGTTTGAAGCAGGTAATCGCTTAGTCGCGGCCGGGTGCGAGCAGATCGGTTTTATCGGTGTGCAAAGTGATGATTTGGCGGTGGATGCCCTGCGTTCGCAAGGGCTAGCTCAGTCACTAGCGCTTCATCAGCGAGAGTTATTGTTTCATGCACGTGGTGATTTTTCGATTGAATCAGGCTATCGGTTAGCTAAGCAGCAACTGCAAGTTTTCCCTCAACTCGATGGACTATTTTGTGCGACTGATCGATTAGCGGTCGGGGCAATTAAAGCCCTGCATGAGAGCGGTAGAATTGCGGGTCAGCAGGTGAAAATACTCGGGGTCGGTAATGACGAGTTGGCTTATGTCAGTACTCCAAGCTTATCTACTTTCAATTATGCTTTTGATAAAGCAGGAGAAAATGCCGCAAAAATGTTGCTTGATCGTATTGCTGGGCAAGGTTTAGAGATGAGTAAAGTCGTGTTGACCTTTCAAAATATTGATCGTGAGACTTGCTCACCATTGGGCTCGTAGAGACTCGTCGACAATTTTGTGTTCTTTCTCACATTGCTCTCGTCGAGTTACTCATGAAAATCAGAAATACTTGCCTATCGGCGTAATGTCTTATACTTTTTGAGAACGTTCCCGATTTAATGGTAATTCTATGTCTCTTAATTTGTTGATTGAACTCGCTGGTGGGATAACCAATATTCTGCGTATTTTAGCACCAGAAGGGCGGGTAACCGTTGCGGTACGTGATTTACAGCAGGTTAAACCGCTGCCAACATCGATAGTCTCAGAGTCGGTATTAGGGGAGTGGCAGCTTTCTATGCCGATCAGTGATGAAATTTCTGAACACGATTTGGCAGAGGTTGGCATTCACATTGCCAAGCAGCAACGTCAACAAGCTAAAGCTTATTTACCGCCGACCGAAAGTGTATATCGTCCGCAATGGCATATTTCGCCGCCACAAGGTTTACTTAATGATCCTAATGGCTTTGTTTATCATCAAGGTGAATATTATCTGTTTTATCAGTGGCACCCGTTTGCTTGCCAGCATAAAGACAAATATTGGGTGTTACTCAAGAGCCAAGATCTCATCAACTGGCGTTGGCATTCGATTGCACTGACGCCTTCAGATTGGTTTGACAGTCACGGTGTATTTTCAGGTCATGCGGTTAGTGATGGTGACGATCTGTGGCTGTTTTATACCGGAAATACTCGATTAGGACAGGATCGTCAGCGGCAGACCATGCAGTGTATTGCCAAAGCTAACTCCGAAGGTGGTTTCACTAAGCTAGGCCCGGTTATTCGCACTTTACCAGATGGTGTTACTGAGCATATTCGCGACCCTAAAGTAGTCTATAAACAAGGCCGCTGGCAGATGCTGCTCGGCGCGCAAACTCAGCAATTAGCGGGTTGTTTAGCCGTTTATCATTCGGATAACTTACATGATTGGCAATTTGATGGATTGTATGGTCAAGAATTAGCACCTTATGGTTATATGTGGGAATGCCCAGATAGATTTGAACTGGATGGCCAAACCTTGGTTGTTTTTGGTCCACAAGGTATTCGCTCATCTAATCCTCATCACACCATTGAACACCACAATCGAATTTTTACCGTCGCCGACAATCAGCAAGGACAGCTACAATTCTTACAAGGTTGGGAGCTTGATAGTGGTTTTGATTTTTATGCGCCGCAAACGGCATTAACGCCAGATGGACGACGTATTCTCTGTGGTTGGATGGGGCTACCGGATGAGGTCGATCACCCTAGTTGCGCTGATGGTTGGATCCATCAATTAACCGCGTTACGTGAGTTACGGTGGGTAAATGGTCGCGTGATACAGAGCCCGATTCGTGAACTGACTCAGTTGCGTGGCGAAAAACGCTCACTACATTTGACCGAGCAGGGTATCGACATTGGCGGTAAAAGTTATGAATTACAGGTCACTTTACCTTGGGGGAGTGAGCTGCATTTGATGAAAAATCGTCACCAGCAAGTTGTGTTATCCCTTGATGAGCAGAGCCACACTTTACGCTTAGATCGCAGTCAAACTGAGATCCGTCAAGGGGATACAATACGAGAGCTAAACCTCACGACAGAACAAGTTAAGCTACAAATTCTGGTTGATCATTCGTCGATTGAAATTTTTATCAATCAAGGAGAGCAAGTGATGAGTAGCCGCGTGTTTACCGCGCCGGATGCTACGCAAATCGCTTTGTTCGGCGCTGAGCTTGAAGCGGATTACTTCCCTCTTCAGGCAACATTAAAGCCGTTTGCTGCTTAAGGTTATCCTCCTCCTATTTGTAACTGTAGCGATGTTGGCTACGTTCGTTCATCCCAATCAAATAGCTTGTCTATGCTTATTGGGATGAATTCATTTGCCGCATACCTGTGACTCTAAATCGTTTGGCTATAGTGGCTGTTGGTTCAACAAGACCAACAGCCATTCAATTAAGATTCGATAAATTCGAGTAATGCTTGTTGGTTAGGCAGAGCCGTCATGGCTCCTTTTTGGGTGGTGGCTAATGCACCGCAGCCATGTGCCCATTGGATGGCTTGGGCAATATTCTCTTGCCAGTTATGGCTTGTCGCCAATTGGTACAACAAACCACCGACAAATGCATCACCTGCGCCAGTGGTATCAATAGGTTTGACCACTTTACCTGTAACTAACTGCTGTTGTTTGCCTGTTACTACTAAAGCACCTTTTGCCCCTTGAGTGACCACCACTAAGGGTAAGGCGAGGGGAGCTAATGCGGTTAACCCTTGCTCAATAGTTTGTGTTTGAGTTAAAAAAGTCAGCTCTTCTTCAGAAAATTTTACCACGTCAGCCTGACTGACTGCCTGCATCACGATCTCGATAATCTGCTCCGGGTTTTGCCAGACTTCTTCGCGTAAATTAGGATCAAAACTGACATAACCGCCGGCTTGTTTGATTCGTTCTATGGCTGCAAAAGTGCTGCTGCGACTTGGCTGGTTAGCAAGCGCGATGGAGCAAACATGCAACCATTCCCCTTGTTTAAAGGCTGGAATATCGGTTGGCTGTAGGAACTGATCAGCACTGGGTTTGACCATAAAAGTGAAGCTACGCTCACCAGAGCTATCGAGATCAACCACTACGGTTGAGGTGCGTTGCTGCTCATCGAGAATAAGATGTTGGCAATCGACTTGTTCCGTGGTTAAGACTTGTTGGATAAATCGACCAAAGGGATCGTTCCCGACTCGACCAAAAAAAGCGCTTTGCCCACCTAATCTTGCAATAGCAACGGCAACATTGGCAGGAGCCCCTCCGGGACATTTTAAGTAATGCTTGTCTCCTTCGGGAATTAAATCGACGACGGCATCGCCCGTTACCCAAATTTTGTTCATTGTCATTTCTCCAGATAATGGTTTGTTCCAGTTTAGCTGACGGGCTAGGGAGTAAAAAGCGCCAAGTGATGAGTAGAATATTTTGCTTCTCAAAATGTGACCGTTTATCAATAAACGAGGTAAATTTAAGATTTTTAGTTTAATTTCCGGTATCGTTCCCAGTTTGATTTAAATTACGCTTGGACAGATTGACGAAAATAAAATCTCAGCGCAAACTGCGCTGGTTTTTCTACTTGTTGCGGAGCGTTTAGCATGTTTTCCTTACCGCCAATGTTGGTCACTATTGGTCTGTTATTGATCAGTAATGTTTTCATGACCTTCGCTTGGTATGCCCACCTAAAAGATTTAGCCCATAAACCTTGGATCATTGCTGCATTGATCAGTTGGGGAATTGCCCTATTTGAATATATGTTTCAAGTACCCGCCAATCGTATTGGTTATACGGTAATGAACTTAGGCCAACTGAAAATATTGCAAGAAGTTATTACGTTAACTGTGTTTGTACCTTTTGCGCTGATTTATATGAAAGAACCTTTTCGACTTGATTTTATCTGGGCCGGACTGTGTTTACTTGGCGCGGTGTTTTTTATTTTCCGTCCACAAATACTTGAAATTTTGACGCGTTCTCTTGGATAGCTGATTTTTAGGCGAATATCGGACGAAGAGTCATTAAAACTAATCGGTTAGGCGTGTAGTTATTCTTTTTGTGAATGCGACATGTTGGAGCAATATGATCAGCTTAGTGCAAGGTAGTGACCCTCTTCACAGAACGCAGGGCTTTAACAGGGGATTATTACAATAAGTTAGACGTTCTACTGTTTAAATGTTAATTTTTTGCTAAATTGACGGCGAAAGATACTGCTAATCGGGTTGCAAGCAGTGCTTATGCCCGACTTATCTAAAGATTGTTTCCCTTGTCGATTAAAAAGGCTACTGGCTAAGTAAGTGGTGGTTTATTAGTCACTAGGGCATAGCCGCAAACGCGCAGCGGTACAGCGTTATAGTGGAGTAATTGCCTAATAATTGATGTGGGTTAAGGATATCATTGGTTAGCTTTACATTTTATTGGCAAATTACTTCGATGATTGCTAATGTGCGAAATTCTTTATTAGGTCTAGGTTATATTGCTTGGTTTTTGCGCTAAGCCACCTGATTCAGGCCGTTCTGAAGGCTTAATAAAGAGTCATGGATGCAAAATAAAAACTTGGAGTTTATGCATGTACAAAAATAAAATCACACAAGCCTTGTTACTTAGCGCAGGTTTAACTGTCGCTACGGCCTCCTTCTCTGCGCTCGCTGCTGATGTTCCAGCAGGAACTAAACTTGCTCCTGTTCAAGAGCTTATCCGTGGTAATGGTACTGAAGTTGCTTCTCTCGATCCGCACAAAACAGAAGGTGTACCAGAATCGCACGTAATTCGCGATTTGCTCGAAGGTTTAGTTAACCAAGATGCTGATGGTAATACCATTCCTGGTGTTGCCGAGCGTTGGGAAACCTCAGATAACCAAACTTATACCTTCTATTTACGTAAAGATGCAAAATGGTCTAATGGCGATCCAGTGACTGCGCAAGATTTCGTTTACAGCTGGCAGCGTGCGGTCGACCCTGCTACAGCGTCACCTTATTCTTGGTATATGGAATACACCAAGATGAAAAATGCGAAAGAGATCATTGCCGGAGAAAAAGCGAGCACGACATTAGGTGTTAAAGCATTAGACGATCATACTTTGGTGGTTGAATTGGATACGCCACTGCCGTATTTCGTGATGATGACTGGTCATACTACAATGAAGCCTGTCCATAAAGGGACGATAGAGAAACATGGTGATGAGTGGACTCGCGCGGGTAATTATGTCAGCAATGGCGCTTATATGTTGGACCGTTGGGTAGTTAATGAGCGTTTAGAGCTGAAACGTAATCCAAATTACTGGGATGATTCAAAAACAGTGATTAATAAAGTCACGTTTTTACCGATTGAAAACCAAGTCGCAGAGATGAACCGCTTCTTATCTGGTGAGATTCACATTACCAACGAAGTGCCGATTGAGCATTTCCACCGTTTACAACGAGACCATGCTGACTCGGTTTCGGTAGTAGGAAGTTTATGTACTTACTACTATGGTTTTAATAACCAAAAATCGCCTTTGGATGATGTGCGAGTTCGAAAAGCGCTCTCTTTCGCGATTGACCGTGATGTCATCGCCAATGCGATTATGGGACAAGGTGAAAAACCAGCTTATTTCTTAACCCCAGAAATTACCGCTGGTTTCCAACCAGAAATGCCTGCTTATGGCAAAATGACTCAACAGCAACGTTTGGCCGAAGCGAAAAAGTTACTAGAAGAAGCGGGTTATAATCGCAGTAATCCACTGCGCTTTAATTTGCTATACAACACCTCAGAAAACCACCGTAAAGTCGCGACCGCGATTCAATCGATGTGGCGCTCAGGCCTTGGAGTGAACGTTACGCTAGAGAACCAAGAGTGGAAAACCTATCTTGATTCACGCCGTGAAGGTAACTTTGACGTGACGCGTGCTGGCTGGTGTGGTGACTACAACGAAGCTTCATCATTCCTTACCTTGATGAAGTCAAGCAACAGCTCGAATGATCCAAGATATCATAACGAAGAGTATGATGCGCTGATGGCCAAAGCCATGGCAACTACCTCAGAAAAAGAGCGTCAGGCGATTTACGCTCAGGCAGAAAAACTGCTTGCACGTGACATGCCGATTGCCCCTATCTATCAATATGTTAAATCTCGTTTGTTATCACCACAGGTCGGTGGTTTCCCGAGCAATAACGCTGAAGAAAAAATCTACACTAAAGATCTTTATCTCATAGCAAAATAATAATTGAGTGGTTAAACCACCTGTTGTTCGACTCTGCATGTACGTAACGGTGCATGCAGTGTCGTTTGTATTTTTTATTATCACAGATTGGAAAGAGTGAGTTTATGTTTAAATTCATCGTAAAAAGGATATTTGAGGCAATACCAACCATGTTGGTATTGATCACCCTGTCTTTCTTTCTCATGCGCTTTGCACCGGGAAATCCGTTTTCTAGTGAGCGTCCATTACCACCGGAAGTCATGGCCAATATCAATGCCAAATATGGCCTTGATAAGCCCGTTTCGGTGCAGTACATCACTTATCTCGGTAATATTTTGCGTGGTGATTTAGGTCCCTCGTTTAAATATAAAGATTATACCGTGAATGAGTTAGTTGCGAGTTCACTGCCCGTGTCGGCAAAAATTGGTGCCGCGGCGTTTATCTTTACGATTATTATCGGTGTCTCGATTGGTACGATTGCGGCGTTAAAGCACAATACTTGGATAGACTATACGATTATGTCGACCGCGATGCTCGGGGTCGTCATGCCTTCCTTTGTATTAGCGCCGGTATTAATTTATGTCTTTTCCATCAAATTAGGTTGGTTTCCGGCCGGTGGCTGGCTCGATGGATCCTTTAAATATATGGCGTTGCCAGTGATTGGTATGTCGTTGCTGTATGTTGCAACTTTTGCCCGTATTACCCGTGGTTCGATGATTGAGACCTTAAACAGTAATTTTATCCGTACCGCTCGTGCCAAAGGATTAAGCTATCGCTATATCGTGTTTAAGCACGCGTTAAAACCCGCTTTACTGCCGGTTGTCTCTTATATGGGACCGGCTTTCGTTGGCATTATCACTGGTTCGGTGGTCATTGAAACCATTTTTGGTTTACCCGGAATTGGTCGTTTGTTTGTTAACGCGGCATTTAACCGAGATTACTCCTTAGTGATGGGAATCACCATTTTGATTGGTTTCTTATTTATCTTATTTAACGCGATTGTCGATATTCTTCTGGCTTATATCGACCCGAAAATTCGCTACTAGTTTGAGGGCGAAAGCATGTTAAAGAAACAAGAACACTTACAAGCCATAGAGAAATTTACCGAAAACCTTGAGATTGAAGGTCGTAGTTTATGGCAAGACGCTCGTGTACGTTTTATGCGCAACAAAGCGGCAATGGCGAGCTTATGTATTTTATGCTTCATCACTTTACTGGTGGTGTTTGGGCCGATGCTGGCTAATTTTAGTTACGATGAAACCGATTGGTATGCGATGCACGCGGCCCCTTCGGCAACCCATTGGTTTGGTACTGATGCCTTAGGGCGAGATTTATTTGTCCGGACCTTAATTGGTGGCCGAATCTCTTTGATGGTCGGGATCATGGGTGCGTTTGTTGCCGTACTGATTGGGACTTTATACGGCGCGGCTTCTGGTTTTATTGGTGGTCGTACCGACCGTGTGATGATGCGTGTTTTGGAAATTTTATACGCGATTCCTTTTATGTTTCTGGTTATCGTATTGGTGACGTTTTTCGGTCGTAATATTGTGCTGATTTTTGTTGCTATCGGAGCGATAGCTTGGCTGGATATGGCGCGAATTGTACGTGGGCAAACCTTAAGCCTACGCAGCAAAGAGTTTATTGAAGCTGCGCATGTCTGTGGTGTCAGTCAATGGCGAATTATCACTCGTCATATTGTGCCGAACGTACTGGGCATTGTTGCGGTCTACTCAACGCTACTGATCCCGAGTATGATTTTAACCGAGTCATTTCTTTCTTTCCTTGGTTTAGGGGTTCAAGAGCCGATGACCAGTTGGGGGGCGTTGCTACAGGAAGGCGCTAACACAATGGAAGTCGCTATTTGGCAACTTATCTTCCCGGCTACTTTTATGATCGTCACTCTATTTTGTTTTAACTACGTCGGTGATGGGCTGCGTGACGCGCTCGATCCTAAAGACCGATAACCCAACTTAGCTAAGGAATAGATAATGAACTTATTAGATGTTCAAGACCTGCGAGTTGAGTTCTCGACTCGGGATGGCATGGTCACTGCGGTCAATGATTTAACCTTCTCTTTGCAACAAGGTGAGACCTTGGGCATTGTCGGTGAGTCTGGTTCGGGCAAGTCACAAACCGTGTTTGCTTTAATGGGCTTGCTGGCCAAAAACGGAAAGATCAGTGGCAGTGCTAAATTTGAAGGGCGAGAAATTTTAAACTTGCCTGAGCGTGAATTGAACAAAGTTCGCGCAGAACAAATTGCGATGATTTTCCAAGATCCAATGACCTCGCTTAACCCTTATATGAAAGTCAGCGATCAGCTGATGGAAGTATTAATGCTGCATAAAGGCATGAGTAAGGCGCAAGCTTTCGAAGAGTCAGTGCGTATGCTCGATGCGGTGAAAATCCCCGAGGCACGTAATCGGATCACCATGTATCCTCATGAGTTTTCTGGTGGTATGCGTCAGCGGGTGATGATTGCGATGGCACTGTTGTGTCGTCCAAAACTGCTGATTGCCGATGAGCCGACGACCGCACTGGATGTGACGGTACAAGCGCAAATCATGGATTTGCTCAATGAGCTGAAAAAAGAGTTTAATACCGCGATCATTATGATCACCCATGACTTGGGCGTTGTCGCTGGCTCATGTGACAAAGTGCTGGTCATGTACGCCGGACGGACCATGGAATACGCTGACGTGGATGATATTTTCTATAATCCAAGTCATCCGTATTCAGAAGGGTTATTAAAAGCCATTCCTCGTTTGGATACGGAAGGAGAAATTTTACCGACCATTCCGGGTAATCCACCGAATTTATTACGTCTACCACCGGGGTGTCCGTATCAAGAACGCTGTCATCGGGTCACCGATCGCTGTAAACGTGAGGCACCATCGCTACTGACTTTTGCCGATAATCGTCAGCGTGCTTGTTTTTCGGATTGGGAGGGATGGAATAAATGAAAGTAGCAAACAACCTGTTGTTGGATGTGCAAGATCTGAAAGTACATTTTAGCATTCCAGCAAAATCACCATGGCCATGGGCCAAACCATCGACGCTTAAAGCGGTCGATGGCGTGAATGTGCGCTTGTACGAAGGGGAAACCTTAGGTGTGGTGGGTGAGTCCGGATGCGGTAAATCGACCTTTGCGCGGGCAATCATTGGTCTAGTCGAAGCGACTGAAGGGCAAGTGGTTTGGTTAGGGCAAGACTTAACCCGTCTGAATGCCGTTAAGCGACGCAATACTCGTAAAGATATTCAGATGATTTTCCAAGATCCATTAGCATCACTCAACCCACGGATGACGGTAGGGGATATTATCGCTGAGCCACTACAAACCTTTTACCCTGAGCTATCTAAGCAAGAAGTGAAAGATCGCGTTAAAGAGATGATGGCTAAAGTCGGTTTGCTGCCGAACGTGATTAACCGTTATCCTCATGAATTTTCAGGTGGTCAATGTCAGCGTATTGGCATTGCCCGTGCGTTGATCTTAAATCCGAAAATGATCATCTGCGATGAACCAGTCTCAGCACTCGATGTGTCGATTCAGGCTCAGGTGGTTAACTTATTGCAGCAGTTGCAAAAAGAATTGGGCTTGTCTTTGGTGTTTATTGCTCATGATTTGTCGGTAGTAAAGCACATTTCCGATCGGGTATTGGTGATGTATTTAGGTAACGCGGTGGAGTTGGGCACATCTGAAGCTCTATTTTCCAATCCTCTGCATCCTTATACCAAAGCCTTGATGTCGGCAGTGCCTATCCCTGATCCTAAAAAAGAGCGCAGTAAAACCATTCAGATGTTAGAAGGGGATTTACCGTCACCGATCAGTCCTCCATCCGGTTGTGTATTCCGCACTCGTTGCCCACAAGCCACGGCAGAATGTGCGCAAACCAAACCGCAAATCAAAGGTAATGATACTCACGCTGTGTCGTGTCTACACGTCGAAATATAGCCTCAATATCTACCTCTACCACATCGCCCCGAAAGATTGATTGTCTTTCGGGGTGATGTGTTTTCGCGTAAATAGATTTATTTCCGTAGCTCATAATAAAGTTTTGTCAAAATTTTTAAGTGAAAATCGGATTAATATTGAATATTAAAATACAAGTTTATGTGATTTAAGTATTATTTTAGTGGCTAATTAATATTGATAAAGTCATTAAGTTTTAGAGTTAACACTCGGGTTTGTCGCATAGTTGAGAATGACGTTGATTATGAGGATTCCATTGTATAACTGGGATAGACATTGATAAAAAGAATGTCAATAATAGTTTCATTAGAGTCTGATTTAGTGATTCTAGTCCAAGAAATCATTGGTTTTTATAAAAAAGGAAAATACCATGTTGACAAAATTATATGTAAACACTCGTCTATTGTTAGAATCATTTGCTAAAGATCAGCGCGGCGTGACCGCAATTGAATACGCGATTATTGGTGTTGCAGTTTCTGCGATTGTTTTTGCTGTTTTTAGTGGTGGGGAAGATGGCTCAGGTGGTCTCCAAGGTGCACTATCAGGTGCTATGGACAAAATCACCGATAATATTAATAAAGTTGATATTCAAGGCGAATAAAGTTTATGTTGCCACTGGCCACTCTGATTATCTTAAGTTTAATTATGATTGGAGACTTGCGTCAGCGGGTAATTGATCATCATTACCTGTTGACGTTAAGCGTGGTAATGCTATTAGGCTGGTTTATCCAGCCTAACTGGTTTGTACTACCTTATACCTTGGCCATTATCGCCGCAGGTTTAGTGCTGTTTTATTTTCGTATTCTCGCCGCTGGGGATAGCAAACTATTGGCGATTCTCAGTTTAGGCATTAGCCCTGAGTATATTCCCTTAACGTTAGTGGCTATTAGTGTTGCTGGTGGCTTAATGGCTAGCGTCTATTTGTTGTATGGGTTATGCACAGATTTAACCGCCGTGCGGCAACGAGGGATCCCTTACGGGGTACCAATATGCTTAGTGGGTGGGTTAGCCGTGTACATCTCTACTCTATAATTTTCTCTTCACTTGGGACGGTGATATGAATTCCAAGCTTTTAATTGGGTTGGCGCTATTGGCAATTTTAGCGGGTGGTTATGGATTGTTTGCCTCATCGCCAGCACCTGCTCCTGTTGTAGTCCAAGCGCCGCCCGCCGAGGTGAAAACCGTGGTCGCGCGACCGGTAAAAACCACTCAAATTTGGCTTGCTCGCTCAGCCTTGCAGCCAGGACAAATCGTTACTCGCGCTGATCTTGAATTACGGCGTATCCCAGAGCCTGAAGCGCTAGCCTTAGGAGTGGATGCGGACATTAAGCTCGAATTTGTGACTAATCTGCGCGCCGCCCATACTATCCAAGCGGGTGACGTGGTGTGGCCAGAATCGTTACTGGCCCCTAACCATGCTGGTTACATGGACCTGATCTTAACCCCAAATTATGTTCCTTTCTCGATTCAAGTGTCAGAGCAGTCGATTATTGGCGGAGTGATTCGCCCCGGTTCTTTAGTGGATATTTTGGCACTTTCTTCACTCAAACAGAACCTAGCCAATGACGCCACCGTGCGCAGTTTTGAAACCGTTTCTTTAACCCCGATTTTAATGGGGGTGAAAGTGTTGCAAGTGGATACGCCAAACCAGACCAATAGCAGCCGCGGAGAGGTTATCGGACCAGCACAAGCCAATGTGATTGTTGAATTAACGCGCAAACAAGTGGCGACCTTAACCATTGCCCGCCATATTGCCCAATTAGAAATCCATCTCTCCACGGGTAACAGCTCCGCTAGCGAACTGTCTGCCAATGCCGGAGATGTATTGACTGATTATAAAGCCATTCAAGAGTTTCGCGCAGGCGCGGCTACCGTTCGTTAAGGAAGCATTATGATCCATCGTTATCTTTGTTTAATTGTAACCCTGCTTGTTGCCACTTTTCATGCTTCTCTCAGTGCGCAGCAAATGCTGAATTTAGCGGAAGGAGATGCGCAAACTGTGCGTGTTGACAGTGAAATTCAATCGGTATTTATTTCTGACCCTAAAGTGGCAGACTATCAAGTCATCGACCGCCGCACCGTGGTGGTGTTTGGTAAGCAGGTCGGCAACGCTAATTTATTGGTTTTTGGTGATGATAGCCAAGTGTTAGTTAACCGCCGTTTAGTGGTTAATAAAAGTATGGTGCATATTCAGCAGCATATTCAGTTGCATTATCCTCACGCTGAAGTGACTGTCTATAACTTAGGCGATCAAGTGGTACTCAGCGGAGTGGTGGCAACAGAGCAAGAGCGAGATCAGATAAACTTATTAGTTGGTGAGCTACTGGGCAAAAGTTCTATTGATACCAATACCACTTGGAACACGGGTGATAACTCTTTCACCATGGATTTTATGCAAAAGCGCCGTTTTCAAGGGGTGGTTAACAATATTGAAGTGGCGACTACCAAGCAGGTCAACGTCAAATTGTCGATTGCCGAAGTATCGCAATCACTGATCGAAAAATTTGGTATCCAGCTCGGTAGTAGTGGTCAAAATAATGGTATTTTTGTGAATCCATTAAGACAGTTTTCTAGTAGCGATATTATGACTTTGATCAGCGCTATTGGTGACGACAATATTGGTCAGATACTCGCAGAGCCTAATTTATCAGTGATTTCTGGCGAAACGGCGAGTTTTTTAGTAGGCGGAGAACTTCCTGTGGTCACCACCATCGATGGTGGCACTAACGTGATGTATAAAGAATTCGGCGTGCGGCTTGAATTAATGGCCAAAGTCATGCGCGATGACAAAATTCGGCTATCTTTGATGCCCGAAGTCAGCTCACTCGATACTCAATATTCTACCGCTAACTTTAATCTACCGGCTTTAAAAACCCGCCGTGCCCGTACCACCGTAGAATTAGGTGATGGACAAAGTTTTGTACTCGGTGGCTTATTGAACAAAGAAGAAAGCGAACTACTAAGAAAAATCCCTTTTATTGGTGATATTCCTATCTTAGGAGCATTATTTCGCCATACTGAAACCTCACGTAATAAAACCGAATTGGTGATTATCGCCACGGTCAACCTAGTACAACCGGTACATCCGGCTACCGTTCAGCTGCCAACGATGCAGCGCACCTCTACCTTAGAGCGCTTTTTTGCTTTAGATCCGGATAAAACCGCCACTGAGCAAAGTGTGACTCAAAAAATTCTCGCTACCGGAGGGTTTAAGCAATGAAAACGTCTTTGATGCTTGGCTTGATTGCCTTGTTAACTCTCGTCGGTTGTAGCAGTGGTCAAGCAGAAAAACCTGGCCCTGCCATTGATGTGTATCCGGTATCAAGTTCATTAGCCTTGTCCACCAAGCCTGAGCAACGAGTGCAGGCGCAACAAGCGTTAGATGAATTTATCCAGCGCCATCAGCAGGTTTTGCTGACTCAGCCGATTGTCTTATTTTCCGGTTCCGAGCGTAGTCAGTCATTCACTGAGCAAGTTGCTATGCAATTGCGCCGTTTAGGGATTGCCAATCATCAGTTATCGGTTATCCACCAGCCTTTTCATCAGGACAACAATATTGACTTCAAAATTGTCGTGATTAATCACCAAGTGGTCGTCCCGCTATGTTCAGCGCCGCAAATCAGTCGTTTCGGTGATGAGGGGCGAGGCTGCTATGCAGAAAGCTTACGTTGGCAGTCGATGGTCAATCCACAAAAAATGTTGTTATCTGGTGATAAAGCCCAACCCCATATCGACGTAAACGGAGAATAATAGCTATTTATGTTTGATTTAGTCGATCTACTGAGTAAAAAGCAACAAGCTGAGGTGATAGAGCAGAAAAAAATCACCTCGGTATTATTTTATCAAACTCAAGAATGCCAAGAGTTAGTGCTGGAAGCTTATCGTTTTGAAGGGATTGCCGCCCCAGCGATAGCAAAAAATACCGATACACAAATTGCCGAGCATGTTCGCGAGTCTGATATTGAAATTGTTATTGTCGAATTAAATAACAGTAAAGATGTTAGCAAAGATGCAGAGCGGATTAGTCATTTATTACCTAATCATGCTTCAGTGATTGTTGTCGGCAGCGAAGACGCCATTTCGACCATACGTAATCTAAAATCAATGGGTTTCTATTACGTTTTTTGGCCAGTGACTAAACAGGAATTTATTGACTTTGTACGGAGCGTTTATGATAACCGCCAGCGTAGCAGCCATCGTGGACCTGGGCAAAAACGTCGTGCTAAGTATGTCAGTATTTTGGGTAGTAAAGGTGGAGTAGGGGCAAGCCTTATCACCGCAGAAGTGGCTTATCAACTGAGCGCTGTACGCAAAACCTCTTGTATGGTGGTTGAACAAAATTTCCATGGTGGCAATTTAGACGTTTTAATGGGCATTCGCAAACTCGAAAAACGACGTATTCAACAAGGCTCATTAGCTTCTTCATTAGATAGTGCTGCTGCGCAAAGCTTGATCTATAAGCATACCAGCATGCTTTCGATGCTTGCCCTTACCTCTGATCAGCTTGATACACCTTCGATGATTGATTATTCCAATGCAGTGACAGATCAGCTATCGGAAGATGTGAACTTTATTATTGAAGATCTTTCTTCTTCAGTGGATTTTTCACTTGAAGCGGATAAGTTTCTAGCACAAGCCGATGTGGTGGTGTTGGTGATGGAGCCTACCGTGTCATCAGTGCGTGAGGCAGCGCGGCTTAAAGAGCGAGTGTTGAAAATCAATACAACGCCAGCTTTGCGTTTAATTACCGTACTCAATCATACCTTGGGTAGTAAACAGCAAACCGCTGGTAAACTAGAAGCAGAAACGATACTTAATCAGCCCATCGATATTGAAATCCCTTATTGTGAAACGATTAACGCCACTATCTTAGAAGATAAGCGAATTGTTACATCCAGTTTGAAAGCTGCTGCACCACTGAAAAGACTGACTTGTTTACTGCTGGGTGAAACCCTTACAGAGCAAAAGCCGAGCCTACTGAGTTTGGCTCAAGCTTGGTTTAAGCAAGCGAAAGGAAGTGACAAATCATGATGGGTGCAAAGGCCATCTATGTTGGTCTGCGAAAACAAATTTTTGATGCCCTAGAGCCAGATGCGATTGCTGATATGTCTAAACAGCAATTAGCCAAACAGCTCGATGGTGCGATTAGCTTGCTGATTGAACGTGAGCGTTTGACTGTGCCTAAAGTCATCCGTGAAGAATACGTCAAAAATTTAGTCGATGAATTGGTTGGTTTAGGGCCATTACAAACCCTAATGGACGATGATTCAATCAGCGATATTATGATCAATGGCCATGAAAATGTGTTTATTGAGCGTGGTGGTTTGGTTGAAAAAGCGCATGTGGATTTTATCGATGAGCGGCAATTATTAGATATTGCTAAACGTATTGCTTCGCGAGTGGGACGACGAGTGGATGAGTCATCGCCGACCTGTGACGCGCGTTTACAAGACGGTAGCCGGGTGAATATTGTTATTCCGCCCATCGCCATTGATGGTACTTCGATTTCGATCCGTAAATTTAAAAAGCAAAGTATTGATTTTAGTAAGCTGTGTGAGTATGGCGCTATGAGCCCAGAAATGGCGCAAGTGCTGATGGTTGCGGCTCGCTGCCGGCTTAATATTTTGATCTCAGGTGGTACAGGTTCAGGTAAAACCACCATGCTTAATGCTTTATCGCAATTTATTTCTGAAAACGAGCGCATCATTACCATTGAAGATGCAGCAGAACTGCGGTTACAACAACCCCATGTGGTGCGTCTAGAAACGCGAACGGCTGGGATTGAAAATACCGGCATAATCAATCAGCGTGATTTGGTGATTAACTCGCTGCGTATGCGTCCCGATCGAATTATTGTCGGTGAGTGTCGTGGTGCGGAAGCGTTTGAAATGCTGCAAGCGATGAATACGGGTCACGACGGTTCAATGTCAACGTTACACGCCAATACCCCTCGTGATGCGTTAGCTCGGGTTGAATCTATGGTGATGATGGCAACCAGTAGTTTACCGTTAGAGGCTATCAGACGCACAATAGTCAGCGCTGTTGATTTAATTGTGCAAATCAGCCGTTTGCATGACGGTAGCCGTAAAGTGATGAGCATTACCGAAGTGATGGGCTTAGAAGGCTCTAGTGTGGTACTTGAAGAGATCTTTCGCTTTCAGCCTAATCTGCGTCAAAGTGAAAGTGGCAAAGTTGCAGGTAGCTTTGTGACATCAGGGTTAATGCAACGCTCGGTTTTATATGAAAAAGCACGCTTTTTCGGTTTAGAAGAAACATTAAATAAAGCGTTTCGTGAGATAGGGGAGCGGCGAGCATGATAGCGATAATGCTGATCGTTATTGGTATTATTTTACTGTTTGTAGCTAAGCATAAGCGTAAGCAAGAGCATTACGATTATTTAGCCCAGTATTCGCGAACGATAAAAGTCGATTCGATGATATCAGAGCAGCAAGCTATCGATATGAAGTCTCTCTCTGAACGCAGTTTACAAGATATATTTTATCAAGGTTGGAAAAACCTGAGTAAGCAACTTGGCAAGCTGGCATTGCTCAAGGTGGGGGTATTTCTCGCAGGATTGATTTTCATTGGTATCGAGTTTAATCAGCGTTTTGTACGTGGCTCAGCGATGATAGTGATTGCCATCACCGTGATTTGTGGACTGTTGTTTGCGTATTTATGGCTTAAAAAACGCGAGCAAACTCAATTTGAAGAGAGCTTTCCGGATGCGTTAAATATGCTCAGTAGCGCAGTATCCTCAGGTGAGAGTATTACTCATGCCATTATGTATGTTGGTAATACTTTAAATAATGAAGTCGGCCGAGAGTTTAAAATTATGGGTAAACGTTTGCAGCTTGGTGAATCACCTGATGAGGTTTTTCGTAAGGCTTGCTTGCGTTTTCCTTATCCTACATTTCATTTTTTTGTGATTACCTTACGTGCCAATATGCAAAGAGGTGGTCAGTTAAAAGAGATCATTCTGCGTCTTAATCGCTTATTATTTAACGCTCGCTCGATTGAAAAGAAAAAGTACGCGCTCACTTCAGAGGCTAGAACCTCGGCTAAAATCGTCGCGGCAATACCAGTGTTCTTTCTGTTTATGTTGCAATATTTAAGCCCTGAGAATTATGAATTTGTGATGTTTGATCCTGCTGGCCGTCCGATCTTGTTGTATGTGTTGATCAGTGAGGCAATAGGAATTGCGATTGTATGGGGGCTAATGAAAAGTGTCCGCTAATCACTCTATTTTTGCGATTCATTCGCTAGCAAGTTTATTGTCAATGGTAGCTATTGGTGTTGGTGCGCTACTACTGATTGTTTCCCTTCGTGCGGAGAAAAAAAAACAGCTGTGGCGCGACTTTCATCAAGATGATCAAGCCTTGAAATCACAGGGAGCCTGGATAGAAAGGCTTTCTCGCTCCCTTAATCAGTTATTTTCTTCTGATAAACAGCAAGTGCAGCAGAAAATTCTCGCGGCTGGCTTTTATCATCCGATGCTGGCGACGTACTTTATGCCGCTAAAATACGCTTTGCTGTGTGTGGGAGCGGCAGCTTGCTACGCACTATCGCTACGTTTTGCTTGGCAATTGAATACCTTATTTATTGTTTTAGCCGGCTGGTTGATTGTCAGTCTTATTTTACCAGACAGTTATTTGGCGATGCGCGCGAGACGATTGAGCAATAAAATATCTAACAAGCTGCCGTATTTGTTGGATTTGATGGCGGTATGTGTGCAGACCGGGATGACAATAGAAGCCTCGATAAGTTATCTAGCCAAAGAGATGAGAGGCTTTGACAAAGATATTAGTTATCTATTAATGAAAACCGATGATAGAGCTCGCATAGTGGGTTTGGAAACCGCCTTGGATGAGTTATATGGCCGTGTGCCATCTAACGAAATGCGCAGTTTTGTGATGACTCTGAAGCAAAGTTTGCAATACGGTAGCTCGGTTTATAGTGTCCTTACCACCTTATCTGCTGATATACGAGAAGTACAAATGCTCCAGATAGAAGAAAAAATTGGTAAATTGGCGGCTAAGATGTCGATTCCACTGATTGTATTTATCATGGTGCCAATTGTAATTTTGATTGCGGCTCCTGGGATTATGAGGATGATGGCCAATGCATAAACGATGGTTAGTATGCTTGACACCATTCGTGCTGACAGCTTGTATGTCGGCTAGTGGTTTATCAACCAGCGGTCAATCAGCGGTTAACGCCAATAATCAATCATTTGATCAAGAGCTAGTGTTACAAAAAACCCAAAACTATTCGGCATTGGTCGAGTTGTACAAGCAGCAATTGCAGCAAAGTGAGCAGCGTACGACGCGTTTAAAACTGGCTCAAGCTTATTTAGATTATCAAGACCCTGAATCGGCCTTATTTACCTTGCAGCCGTTAATTAATCTGGCCTCGAGTCATGATCAAGAGTTTTACTTACACGGCATGGCCTTGTATCGGCTAAATCGGCTTATTGAAGCTCAGCAAGCGTTAAATCTTGCCCATGAGCGTGATTCACGTAATGCGCAAACCATTAATATGCTCGGTATTCTTTATGCTCAATCGTCAGATCTTGAGCAAGCGCGGTTATGGTTTAACCGCGCTCGTGAGCTAATGTACGATGATACGGCAATAAAAAATAATTTAGCGTTAATTGATATGCTGGAAGAAGATTATCAGGCCGCAGCGGATCGGTTGCTGCCCATTTATTTAAATGGCCAAGCAGATGAGAGAGTTATCGCGAATTTAGCGATTATTATGGCTAAACTTGGCCGCGTTGATTATTTACATGCTTTTTACGCCCAAGACTTAAACACTCAACAAATAAACCAGCTTTACAGCAAACTACAACGATTAAATCTACATAATAATCATGCGCTTGAGTTGCCAACCGAGCCAGATCAGCTTGCACCAGCTTTGCTGCTCTCTGAAGCCTTGGTAGAGGAGTAATATCGATGAAGTTAACAGCTTATAAAATGACTACCAAGCGTATTAAAGGCGTTGCCACGATAGAGTTCGTCGGTGGTTTTTTCGCTTTTTGGCTGATGTGTATGGCCTGGGTTGAAATGAGTTTTATGTCTTATGTCTCTAGTTTGGGTGACTTAGCGATAGCCAATGCCGCTCGTGAGGTAAAAAGAAGTGATAGTGACTATGAAAAGCAGTTTGCGGAGATTCTAAACCAAGACAATAGCCTATGGCGGCATTTAATCAATACTGGCAATTTTAAATACTCGGTGCACTTTGTTAAAAATTTAGAAGAATTAACCAGATATGAAGATGAATGTCTGCGGGTTGAAGTGGATGAAGAAACGACACCAGGTAAACTACTATGCGATCAACCAACGAATCATGCGATTGCCGTATATCGTATCACCTATGATTATCAGCCGATGTTTAATTTCTTTCTCAGTAGCGATACCTTATTTTCTCGCGAAGCGATTGTGATTCAGGAGTATCAGCGTGAAAACGTCGCTCTTTAAACAGCAGGGAAACTTCATGGTCGAGTTTGCCATTATTGGGGTATTCTTTGCTTTACTGCTGGTATTTAGTGCTGATCTAGTGGTTAGGCTTGCTTATCAGGGTAAGCTCGATCGTATGTCTTACTCAGCGGCGAATATAATTAAAGAGCGTACTGAACTAGCTGGTGCTGATCAATTTGATTTGCGTCCAGATAAAGAGGGTAACAATGAGCAAGAAGGACTAGGTGAATTCTCACTTTTATATCAAATGGTGACTTCTTCGCTGGCTCGCACCACAACAAATTTTGATGAAAGCAAATTTGGTTTCCATCTACATATTGTTAACAACAATAATAATATTAGTGGTCCTTATCGTCGAGGAGGGATTGATTGTAATCCATCAATGCCAGCTCAAGATCTTACCTTTACCACTACTTTCGGCCGTCCTGCAACCTTATATCAAGTCACCCTTTGCTATGACACACCTAACTGGTACGGCAATCTGATTGGTGAAAATTTTGCCCGTGTTTCCAGCCGTTCTATCGTAATGGGGAGATAACCGATGAGTCGAAAAAGTATGCAACGCCAATCTGGTCATGCTGCGCTCTTATTTGCGTTGATTATTCCGATTTTATTTGGTGTGTTTGCCTTAGGTACCGATGGCGCAAGAGCGGTGCAAGATAAAGCGCGCCTGTTAGAAGCGGTTGAAGTGGCAAGTTTAGCGGTAGCAGGGGAAGGTTCTGATGATACAGTGCTGGCAAAAAGTTATCTGCAGTATTATTTCCCGTTAGCGGAAATTAAAGATCAAGATATATCGATTGAAAAAATAAACTGTGAAGATAATCCAGCATGCCAAGGACAAGGTCAGCGCTTTTTTGAATATCAAGTGAGCGCGCGCATTTCACAGCCCACTTGGTTTCCTGGTAATGATGCTATTATTGGTTTTGGGTCAGACTATAAAGTTTATGATGGCTCGGTAACTCGTAAATATCACTCACAAACAGTGGATGTTGTATTGGTGGCTGATTATTCCGGATCTATGGCTTGGCCTTGGGATGGTGATGGAACAGAAGTATCCGCGAATAACCCTATTCGTTATACTATGATGAATGATATTATGATTCAAGTTGCGGATGAATTAGATAAATTTAATGCGTATGTAGTAGAAGGAAGTAATAAAAACAGGTTGGCAGTTGTAGGATTTGATAATTTTACCCAAAAAAGAAACCCTGGGAACACCCAACAAATGCTTCATTTTGATCATTTGATCTGTGATAACAATAGACGTTGTAATACTAACTGTGAGTATACTCGTGATCGGTATTGGAATGGTTGGCAGTGGAGATGGGGCCCTTATTATTTACAATGTTCTGCTCGTTCAGGCTCTAATACTGGCAACGTAGATGCAGCCGCAACGGTCAATAATATTTTCAATACTAATCATTGGTCACACTCCACTTCTATTTTAACTACTCAACTAAATTCTGGGTATCGATCCTTATCTTATTTTTACGATATCGAATTAACCGATGATTTTGCAGGACTCAAATCTGAAATTAAGAACTTTGTCATTATTGGAAGTGCAATTAGCGGTACCTCTTCTTATGCAGGGATTATACGCGGAGCACAAATGGCTCAAACGGGGACAAACCCAAGGCGTTTGATCATTATCTTGTCCGATGGGGAGGACAATTTTACCAACACTACCAATAAACTTATTAGTGCAGGTTTATGTAGTACCATTTTAAATACACTCAATAGTCCAAATAACGTCCAGGCACGCATGGTTGCGGTCGGTTTTGCTTATGATATTAATGCCTATCCACAAATGAAAAACTGTGTTGGTGAAGACAATGTGTTCTCGGCAAGAAATCCGGACGACATCAAAAACAAAATCCTTGAATTAATCACCGAAGAAATCGGACATTTAGCGCCTCAGCGCTGATTAGGTAAGTTTATATATTATATAGGACAAAAACATGCACAATAATATAACCGCGATTTGCTTAATAAGCGCCGCACTAGTGCTAACCAGCTTGCCGCTCAGCGCAGCCCAGAATAACCAAACCGCGTTACAGCAATACTGTAATAGCCCTGAGTTAGCTTATGAATATAAGGTTGAAGTTGCTCCTGCTTATCGTGTTCAGACCAATCACGGAGCTTTTATGCAGCTAGAGCAAGGGACACGCTATCCTGCGAGCGTCGAGTTTTTGCAGCAAGCAATGCTGCAAGCGGGTCTCAGTCGAGAATGTACTGAGTATTTATTGACTAAAGCCGATACGACCGATCAAACCTTGGCTCGGGTGTATTTCTCTTTTGACAGCGCTGAACTTACTGATGCGTCGCGCTACGTGCTCGCGCAGCTGATTGGACAATTACAACAACATAGCCATCTGAGTGTTGAGGGACATACCGATAATATTGGTAGTGATGATTATAACTTTACATTGGGCTTGCGCCGCGCAGAGCGTGTTGCTGATTATGTGCAGCAACAAGCGTCAGTCCCTGTGACTACGGAAGTGTTATCTTCAGGGGCGCGCCAGCCTCTTAATGATAACGCAACTGCTCAACAACGGGCACAAAACCGTCGAGTAGAAATTAAATAATAATTAGTTTACGTTTTTCCACTGAATATCGGCTCTCTCTGGTATTCGGTGGTTTTTTTATTTGCTTCCCCATCAAAAATTTTGAACATCTAGGCCAATTCCCTTCGGTTCTCTTCTTACGGCTGCACTTTATACTAGCGTATCAATACTGAGTAGCAAAATACGTAAAGAGAGGTCAAGCATGGGTAGACTAGTGGCAGGCCAATGGCAGGACGTTTGGTACGATACGAAACAGAGCAATGGGCAATTTGTGCGTGAAGACGCTGGTTTTCGCGATTGGATAGAGAACACACCAAATGCTCGATTCACTCCCGATTCAGGTCGTTATCATCTGTATGTTTCTTTAGCCTGTCCATGGGCGCACCGCACGTTGATCTTTCGAGAGTTAAAACAGCTGATGGACCATATTGACGTAACAGTGGTTTGTCCTGATATGCTAAGCCATGGCTGGCAGTTTGGTATCCCCGAGCCTTTATTTGGCCATCGTTTTTTGCATCAACTCTATACTCAAGCCAAAGCGGATTATACCGGACGCGTTACTGTGCCAGTACTATGGGATAAACAAACCCAAACCATCGTCAGTAATGAATCTGCAGATATTATCCGAATGTTTAACTCGGCGTTTAACTCATTAACCGGCAATGATATCGACTATTACCCATTGGCATTACGTGAAGTCATTGATGATTGGAATGCTTTTATTTATCCCAATATTAATAATGGCGTTTATCGCTGTGGTTTTGCTACTACCCAGCAAGCATATGAAGAAGCGTATGAAGCACTCTTTGCGGCTCTAGATAAGGTAGAGCAACATTTGGCAACGCATCGTTATTTGGCTGGAAAAGTGTTAACTGAAGCGGATTGGCGGTTGTTCACGACCTTGATTCGTTTTGATGCGGTGTATGTAGGCCATTTTAAATGCAATAAGCGACGGATTGCTGATTATCCTCATCTTAATGGCTATCTTAAAGAGTTATATCAACATCCGGGAGTGCGTGAAACGACGGATTTTTATCATATCAAGCGGCACTATTATTTTAGTCATAGCATGATTAATCCAACGCAAGTGGTGCCAAGAGGTCCAGAACTTGATCTTGATAGTGCTCATGGTCGTGAACAGTTAAGTTAATCGACATTTGGTCGTCATGATTAAAAAAGCCCTCGAATTACATCGAGGGCTTTTTGTCTGCCATTAACCGTGAGCAATCATTATCTCAATTATTTTTGCTCTTGGTCTGCTTGAATCGCAGTTAAGGCGATGGTGTAGACGATATCGTCAACCAAAGCACCACGTGATAAGTCGTTCACCGGCTTACGCATGCCTTGCAGCATTGGACCGATAGAAACCAGATCCGCTGAACGCTGTACGGCTTTATAAGTGGTGTTACCTGTATTCAGATCAGGGAAGATAAACACGGTTGCTTTACCTGCAACTGGAGAATTCGGTGCTTTAGAAGCTGCGACATTTTCCATGATGGCAGCGTCGTATTGCAGAGGCCCGTCAATGATTAAATCAGGACGTTTCTCTTGAGCAAGACGAGTGGCTTCGCGCACTTTATCCACATCCGCGCCTTTACCTGAGGTGCCGGTTGAGTAAGAGATCATCGCGACGCGAGGCTCAATACCGAATGCAGCCGCAGAGTCTGCCGATTGAATCGCGATCTCCGCCAGTTGTTCAGCAGTTGGATCTGGGTTAATCGCACAGTCACCGTAAACCAAAACTTGGTCAGGCAGCAGCATGAAAAATACGGAAGAGACGATCGAAGCGTTCGGTGCTGTTTTGATGATCTGGAATGGTGGAACAATGGTATTGGCTGTGGTGTGAACCGCACCAGAAACAAGACCATCGACTTCATTCGCTTCAAGCATCATGGTGCCGAGGAATACCGAATCTTCCAGTTTTTCACGAGCGACGACTTCTGTCATGCCTTTCGCGCCGCGCAGCTCAACCAAACGAGCAACGTAATTCTCACGAACGGCTGCAGCGTCAATAATTTCAACACCTGCACCAAGCTCAACGCCTTGCAATGCAGCAACGCGTTTGATCTCTTCTGGGTTACCAAGCAGTACGCATTTTGCAATACCACGCTCTGCACAGATCGCAGCGGCTTTAACGGTACGTGGCTCATCACCCTCTGGTAGCACGATACGTTTGTTAGCACGACGAGCAAATTCAGTCAGTTGATAACGGAACGCTGGTGGGCTTAAACGACGCGTTGCTTGAGTGCCTTCGGTCAGCGAATCAATCCATGGGCCATCAATGTGGCTAGCAACATGTTCACTGACAAACTCAACGCGCTCTTTATCATCCGCTGGAACTTCAAGGCTAAAGCTTTGTAGGTTCAATGAGGTTTGCCAAGTATTGCCTTGCGCTTTGAAAATCGGTAGGCCAGTGTCAAAAGCAGGCTTACATAGGTTAGCGATCTCTTTAGGAATATCGTAACCACCGGTCAGCAATACGGCACCAATTTCTACGCCATTCATCGCCGCTAAAGCAGCAGCAACAATAACGTCAGGACGGTCTGCGGAAGTCACTAATAATGAGCCAGGTTTAAAGTGCTCAATCATATGCGGGATAGAGCGTGCACAGAAAGTGATGCTCTTAATGCGTCGACTGTTGATATCACCTTCATTAACGATTTCGGCTTTGAGATGTTTCGCCATATCAATCGCACGAGTCGCGATAAGGTCAATGCTCCATGGCACGCAACCAAGTACGCGAATTGGGCTACTGTTGAAGATTTGCATTACTTCAAGGTTGGCCTGTTTTGCACCATCGGCATCGTCAAAAATCTCTGACAAATCTGGACGAGTACGACCCGCATCATCGACTGGCGCATTGAGTTTGTTAATAACCACACCAGAGATGTTTTTATTCTTAGTGCCGCCAAAGTTAGAGCAAGCGACTTCAATACGCTCTTTGAGCTGAGTTGGATTATCAGTACCAGGCGTGGCAACGAAGACAATTTCAGCGCCTAACGTTTTAGCAATCTCTGCGTTAACTTGGTTCGCAAAAGGATGCTTACGCGTTGGGACTAAACCTTCGATTAACGTGACTTCGGCATCAACAATAATTTGGTTATAGCGTTCAACAACCGTTTCCAGTAGTACATCCATTTTTTCGCCGCCAATCAGCGCTTCGGCGGCTGACATAGCCATTGGTTCAGCAATTTTGATATCGCTACTATGACGAATAATGGTTGATGTTAAATCTGGCTGATCGCCACCGCTACGTGGCTGTGAAATTGGTTTGTAAAAAGAAACGCTTACACCTTTACGCTCCATGGCGCGCAAAAGACCCATGCTCACACTGGTTAAACCAACACCGGCACTGATTGGGACAAGCATAATAGTACGGGACATACGTTAAGTACCTCAACACTATCGATACAATCTAAACGAGTTAGATTGAAAGGAACAAAGCCCAACGCCGTATTCCGTAAGAATAGGTCTTGAGCCCCTAAAAAAATAGGCTACATCTTGAGACGCTAGATAAACCTTGCCGATAAGTAACACTATCGGCAAGGAAGGAAGAGTCGCCTACATGGACAATTAGATGCCTGCTAAGCGCGCAGTATCTTCAGCAATCACCAGCTCTTCGTTGGTTGAGATAACCATTGCAGGGATGCGGCTGTTTGCTGTGGTGATCACACCTTCACCGCCAAAACGAGCTTTGAGGTTAGCGGCGCTATCGACTTCAATACCAAAAATTGCTAAACGATTTAGAACCATTTCGCGAATTGGACCCGAGTTTTCACCGATACCACCAGTAAAGACGATAGCGTCTAAACGGCCATCCAGGCTTGCAGTGTAACCAGCAACGTATTTCGCTAGGCGATGGCAGAATACGTCCATTGCGCGAGTGGCTTCTTCTTTTTCACCGTAGTTATCTTCAACGAAACGGCAGTCTGAAGTCACTTGAGTTAAGCCTTGTAGGCCAGACTCTTTGGTTAGCATCGTGTTGATTTGCTCAACCGAGTAACCTAATGCATCATGTAGGTGGAAAATGATCGCAGGATCGATATCACCACAACGAGTACCCATTACTAGGCCTTCAAGTGGTGTTAAGCCCATTGACGTATCAACCGATTGACCGTTTTTAATTGCACAAACTGAAGCACCGTTACCTAAATGGCAGTTAATGATGTTCAATTCATTGGCTGGTTTACCTAAACGCTCAGCGGCTTCACGAGCAATAAATAGGTGAGAAGTTCCATGCATACCGTAGCGACGGATACCGTGCTCTTTATAAAGATGGTAAGGTAGTGCGTATAGGTAAGCTTCTTCAGGCATGGTTTGGTGGAATGCGGTGTCAAATACAGCAACATTTTTCAGCGCTGGAAAAGCTTTTTTAGCCGCATTGATACCAATGATGTGCGCAGGGTTATGCAGAGGTGCGAAAGTTGCAGCGTCTTCAATCCCTTTTAGTACAGAATCATCGATTAGCGCTGATTGAGTGAATTGCTCACCACCGTGTACCACTCGGTGACCAATAGCTGCAAGGTTTTCAGCTAGTTCAGGTTTTGAAGCAAGAATGGTATCAACCATAAATGCGAGCGCTTCTTCGTGAGCTGCGCCATGACCTAATTGGGCTTCATGTTTACCATCAAGTTTCCACTTGATACGCGCTTCAGGAAGGTGCAGACATTCTGCAAGACCGGAGAGATGCTCATTGCCGTTTTCTGCATCAACAACCGCAAACTTGAGCGAAGAACTACCGCAGTTTAAAACTAAAACTAGCTTGGACATGTATAACTACCTGTATAATCAGTTAGGATAAAATTTAACCACAAGAATAGCTGAACCCGTAAAAAGTGAGAACTAATCTTGATCAATAACACGGTGAATATCCGTATAATAGGGACGTGACTGAATCAGTATAATCGTCGACGCATTCCATGCTGATTTCGTCTTACGGTTGCCTAAATTGTAAATAACAGCAACAATAAGATTGAGAGTCCGCAGAGGATAGCGATAATGGCTCAGTATAACAAAAAAAATTTGAAACAATATTAGCTTTCGTCAAATTTTTACGCCATTTGTTGAATCATTAAACTATTTTTTAGTCTTAAGGTTCATCAACAGTGAAGGAGAGAGGGTATGGCCAACAGAGCAGGAATCATCCATAGTTTAAGAGATGGCCAAAAGTACATGGATACCTGGCCAATGCGTAAAGAGCTCAACTTACTGTTTCCGGAAGCACGTATCATAAAAGCGACCCGTTTTGGCATTAAAGTCATGCCAGCCATTGCGGCGATTAGCGTACTGACTCAAATGAGCTTTCATAATTTACAAGCCATGCCACAAACCATTGTGGTGGCTCTGTTTGCGATCAGTTTGCCATTACAAGGCATTTGGTGGTTGGGCAGCCGTGCGAATACTCAATTGCCTCCTTCATTGGCAGGCTGGTATCGTGAATTGCACCAAAAAATCATTGAGACGGGTTTTGCGCTTGAGCCACTCAAAGCGAAACCCCGTTATAAAGAACTGGCTTTAGTGCTTAACCGCGCTTTTCGTCAGTTAGATAAAGGGGCGTTAGAGCGCTGGTTTTAAATAAGATATCGATGGTCATATGACCATATAAACGAATAACACCGCGCCGCTGATTGAGCCGCGCGGTGTTTTGTTTTGGGAGCCGATTAGCGCAGTTGATCGCGATAGCGTTGAAAGTGGCTCACGATGGCGTTGACGTCAGTCAGCGTGCGTATCTCTCTAAATAGCTCTGCCGCTTCTGGATACGCTTGACGTAAATACGAAAACCACTGCTTAACGCGGTTAGGATAGTAGCGACCTTTATCTCCGCGCACTTCATAGGCAGAGTACTCGAGTAATAATTCGACAACTTGATTCCAAGGCATTGGCGCATGGTTGTATTTGACTATATTGCCTAAGTTAGGAATATTCAGCGCGCCGCGGCAAACCATTAAAGAATCAACACCAGTTGTACTAATACAAGCTTGAGCATCGGCATAATTCCAAATTTCACCGTTGGCTATCAAAGGGATGGTGCTTTTTTGGCGGATCTGATCAATATAGTCCCACTGAATTTCACTGGCTTTGTAGCCACCCGCTTTGGTTCGCGCATGCACGGTCAGCTCATCGGCCCCTGCCTGAGTCACCGCATCGACAATGTCAAAACAGTCATTAGGATCTTCCCAGCCTAAGCGAATTTTAGCGCTGACAGGGATATGTTTCGGTACCGCGTCACGGCAGGCTTTAACCACCTGATAAATCAATTCAGGGTGTTGCAGCAGTGCCGCGCCGCCTTTGCTTTTATTGACCATTTTCGCGGGACAACCAAAATTGAGATCAACGCCATAGGCGCCCAATTCTGCGGCGCGCACGGCGTTTTCTGCCATCCATTGTGGCTCTTGGCCTAAAAGCTGGACTTTGATTGGGGTACCGGATTGAGTGCGTGAAGCGTGTTTAAGCTCGGGACAAAGACGATAGAAAATATGATCCGGTAGGAGCAAATTGACCACGCGAACAAATTCGGTGACGCAAAAATCGTAATCATTGATTTCGGTGAGCATTTGACGCATCAAGTGGTCAAGAACGCCCTCCATTGGGCCTAAAATAACGCGCATAATAAAGAGTGGTACCGCCAATAACAAAGACGCGAGATTGTAGTGGCAGATGAACGATGAGTCATCCTCTTTTGTCGTCTTACGGATCGATTGTGGCAAGTGATACTCGGATCATGGCTGCAACTGACAACGGTTTACGTTTATACTGTGTCAATCTTAATTGACCGATACCGATAATTTATGAACTACCCATTGATAATGCTCCCTAAGCACTTCTGCTCTGTATCCCCCTTGTTTATCGAAGGCAGTATATTAGCGGCGAATTTTGCTACTCAGCCACTGGATCCTAAGCAGTGGTTAAGTGAGTTGTTTCCAGACAATGTCGATGAACTGGAACCTTTGGTTACCGCCCAGATCAATGCACAGTATCAGCAGCTTAAAGCCAATCAATTTGCGTTGTTAAGTCTTTTATCGCAACACGCAGAATCACGTGAAAAGGGGTTAACGGAGTTTGCTCAGGGGTTTATGAGTCTATGGCCGATGATCGAACCGCAATGGCAGACGAGCAGTCATTCCGATGGTTCATTACGCATGCTACAAGCGTTATTAACCACCTTAATGTTGGCGATTGATGAAGCGGGGACTCATCAGCAGATGCAAGCCGCGGGTTATCAATCATTACCCACGTTAGCGTATATGATTGAACAACTGGATTTAATGGTTCATGAGGTGGCGCTGGCCGCCGATGAAGCGATGCTTGGTGTTAAAGCACAAACCATTAATCCTTATAAACAAGTTGGGCGTAACGACGCTTGTCCATGTTCGAGTGGTAAAAAATTCAAGTGTTGCTGTGGCCAATAACCACACTTAGACGGCGTCATGTCAACCTTGTTTTCGACATGACGCGGTTTAACCACGAACTTTTTCTACCGAATGTTGACATATAAAACAAGGAAAGCCGTTATACCTTACCATTGAAGATATTGATGCGGTTAATCATCACGGATTTATCCTTAAGTCAGGTTGTCAGGAGTAAAAATAAAATGAAAAAATGGATAGTGCTGCTGTTTTGTAGCTTTTCGGTATTGGCGAGTCCTAAAGAGACGCTGAGTCAGCGTTTAGCATTAACCGAAGGTTTTAGTGCCCAGTTTGATCAGCAAGTGCTGAGTCCAGAAGGGGAAACAGTTATGGAAGGTAAGGGCACCGTTGAAGTGGCTCGTCCGGGATTGTTTCGCTGGGAAACCTTTGAACCGGATGAAAATATCTTGGTCTCCGATGGACAAACACTGTGGTATTACAGCCCATTTATCGAACAAGTCTCAATTTATAATCAGCAACAAGCCACCGAGCAGACACCTTTTATATTACTGACTCGTAATCAAGCCAGTGATTGGAATGCGTACCAAGTCGAAGCTGAAGGCGATGTGTTTACCTTAACACCGATTACCTTTGAATCGAACCAAGGACGTTTTCAGATCGTGATTGATGCACAAGGTAAAGTGACCGGATTTACCGTCATCGAGCAAGATGGTCAGCAAAGTCGTTTTACGTTCCATAATATCACTTTGCAAAAGCCGCCTATCAGCCGTTTTCAATTTGTCATCCCCGATGGGGTTGATGTTGATGATCAACGCTAATAACAAAATCAATGAGCGATCGTGAGTAATTACCGTTTAGATTTTTCAGGGGATGAAGATTTTCGTCCCCTTGCGGCACGTATGAGGCCACAAACCATTGAGCAATATATTGGCCAGCAGCACATTCTTGGCCAAGATAAACCACTGCGTCGTGCGTTACAGGCGGGGCATCTTCACTCAATGATTCTTTGGGGCCCGCCGGGAACTGGAAAAACGACGCTAGCTGAAGTCGCTGCCAATTACGCGAATGCTGAAGTAGAGCGTGTCTCAGCCGTCACGTCCGGCGTTAAAGAGATTCGTGCGGCTATCGATAGAGCGAGAGAAAATCAGCGCGTCGGGCGGAGGACGATTCTTTTTGTCGACGAGGTTCATCGCTTTAATAAATCACAGCAAGATGCTTTTTTACCGCATATTGAAGATGGAACGGTGACCTTTATAGGCGCGACAACGGAGAACCCGTCATTTGAATTAAACAATGCGTTGTTATCTCGCGCACGGGTGTACAAACTCACCTCATTGAGTGTCGATGAAATTTTACAAACGCTGCAACAAGCGATTGACGACAAGCAAAAAGGGCTTGGCCAACATCCAGCTGATTTTCATGATAACGTTTTGCAGCGGCTCGCCGAGCTGGTTAATGGCGATGCACGAATGTCGCTCAATTATTTAGAACTGTTGTATGACATGGCAAGTCAAGATGCGCAAGGTCGTAAACAGATCACGCTCAGTTTATTGGCTGAAGTGGCGGGAGAAAAAGTCGCTCGTTTTGATAATAAAGGCGATATTTGGTACGACTTAATCTCGGCATTACACAAGTCGATTCGTGGTTCCAATGCCGATGCCGCCTTGTATTGGATGGCGAGAATGATCAGCGCAGGGTGCGACCCATTATATATTGCGCGTCGTTTACTCGCGATTGCTTCTGAAGATGTGGGTAATGCAGACCCAAGAGCAATGCAAGTCGCTCTCTCTGCTTGGGACTGTTTTACCCGTGTCGGTCCAGCTGAAGGTGAGCGCGCGATTGCTCAAGCGGTGGTTTATTTGGCCTGTGCTCCGAAAAGTAATGCAGTTTATACCGCTTGGAAACAGGCCCTGAATGATGCTCGTAACTTGCCAGAGTATGAGGTGCCAGCACATTTGCGTAATGCACCGACTCATTTAATGAAAGATCTCGGGTATGGTGCGGAATACCGTTATGCCCATGATGAGCCTGGGGCTTTTGCCGCTGGTGAGCGTTACTTGCCTCCAGAAATGGTTGGAAAACGCTACTACTTTCCAACCAATCGAGGATTAGAAACTAAGATTGCGGAAAAACTCCAGTATCTAGCCGATTTAGACGCAAAAAGCCCACAAAAGCGCTATGAAAAGTAGTGGCTTTTGGTTATCTTTGGCTGAGTAAATTCAATACGTGTGATGTTGTTCAAAAAAACAACGTCCATGTTTCTTCACAACATTAAAGCATAGGATTAGCAATGCTGGATTCTAAATTACTTCGCACAGAGCTGGATGAAACAGCTGCAAAATTAGCACGTCGTGGCTTTACGCTCGACGTCGACACTATTCGCACCCTTGAAGAGCAACGTAAGTCGATTCAAGTCGAAGTTGAAAATTTACAATCCACGCGTAACTCCATCTCCAAGCAAATTGGCCAACTGATGTCGCAAGGCGATAAAGCGGGCGCGGAAGCGATTAAGCAGCAAATTGGTACTCTCGGTGAGGATCTCGACAGCAAGAAAGTTGAGTTAGACAAAATCCAAGCGGAACTAGAAGCGATCACGCAAACCGTGCCTAATATTCCTGATAGTTCAGTACCCGATGGTAAAGATGAAGACGACAACGTGGAAGTGTCACGCTGGGGTACACCGAAAGAGTATGATTTTGAAGTGAAAGATCATGTCGACTTAGGTGAAATGAGCGGCGGTTTAGACTTTGCGAGTGCAACCAAAATTACTGGCGCTCGTTTTGTGATCATGAAAGGTCAGTTTGCTCGTTTGCATCGTGCCATTGCCCAATTTATGCTTGATTTGCACACCGAACAACATGGTTATACTGAGCTATACGTTCCTTACTTAGTCAACCAAGAGACGTTGTTTGGTACTGGTCAGCTACCTAAATTCGGTAAAGATCTGTTCCACACCGAGCCATTGACGGAAAAAGCCAGCGATGAAGATCCACGTCGTTTTTCTTTGATCCCAACGGCCGAAGTTCCAGTGACCAACTTGGTACGTGATGTGATTTTGGATGAGGCAGATCTGCCACTGAAAATGACCGCTCACACACCGTGTTTCCGCTCTGAAGCCGGATCTTATGGACGCGATACGCGTGGTTTGATCCGCATGCACCAATTTGACAAAGTTGAGCTGGTGCAGATCACTAAGCCAGAAGATTCGATGGCGGCGTTAGAAGAGTTGACCGCTCATGCAGAAAAAGTGCTGCAACTGTTAAATCTTCCTTACCGTAAAGTGGTGCTATGCACCGGTGATATGGGCTTCGGTGCTTGTAAAACTTACGACTTAGAAGTGTGGGTACCCGCGCAAAAAACCTATCGTGAGATTTCATCATGCTCAAACATGTGGGATTTCCAAGCTCGCCGTATGCAAGCTCGCTTCCGTCGCAAGGCAGAAAAGCGCCCTGAACTCGTACACACGCTGAATGGTTCTGGTCTAGCGGTTGGCCGTACCATGGTAGCGATTTTGGAAAACTACCAGCAAGCGGATGGCCGCATTGAAATCCCAGCGGTATTACAAAAATACATGGGTGGTTTAACCCACATCGGTTAATTTCTGCCTTATTGTTACCGAAAACCGACGCTCAGTGCGTCGGTTTTTTATTACCTCATTTTTATGATCACTAATCTAGAGTTTTAATCACGGCAAAGAAAATGCAAATGATAATTGATCTTATTTATATTTGCGTGCAGAATAGGCGAGTTTTTATAACGTATTGTCCTATTTGAAATTTATGAAATACATTTTCGCAATTTGTAGTCTGTTTATCCTATTGAGTAATACAGTGCTTGCTCAAGATCCACAAGCTTGGCTACGTGACTCAACTCGACAATCTTCAGCGGTATTAGAGTATTTACAAGCCAATAATCTTGCTAGCGATGACTACTTTCGTAATTTGGAGTCAGTCACTACCCACTTAATTGACCAATGGCGCCTTATGGTGGGCGAGTCAACAGATTCACCTTGGTTGATCCACGGTGACTTTGAATGGCGTTTATCTCAACATCAGCAGCAATTAGTATTACAGCGTCGTTCACGTGATGGTGGAGAGAGTAAGATCATTTATGATTTCACACCACGGCAACAAGTATCGGCTTATTATGATATTGGTAGTTGGGTGATTCAGCCTGCTAGCAATCATTTATTTTTTACTGAAGATATTCAAGGTAATGAATCGTATCGAGCGGTAAAAATAAACTTATCTGATAAAAGCGAGCAAATACTTGCGACCCATTTATCTGCTCAATTAACCATCCCTGAGCAAGGTAATACCTTATATGTGATTGGGAAAAATCATGAGACTCAACGAGCAGATAGGCTGATGGCAGTATCATCATTAGCCAGTTTTGATCCGGTTATCTTATGGCATGAAGAAAGAGCAGATTGGATGCTATCTTTCTATCGAGCTAGTGATAGTAATTACTTGATTTTACAAAGTAATAATGAACAAGTAACTGAACAGAGGATATTGAATTTCTCAACCGGAAAGCTATCGTCACCACTTAAAGAGTCGAAGGATTCGCTGGAATATTATGCCGATATCAGGCGCAATAAATTGTATATCAATAGTAATTTAGACGGTGAATTTACTCTATACCAAGCGGATATCGATAGTTTTCATGAATGGAAGCGTTTTTCTCAACAGATTAATGGTATCCAGCAGTTTTACTTATTTTCAGCTGGTATCGCAATAACTGAACAGCAGGGCGAGGACTTGATACTTTCGGCGTTTGATTATGATAGCAATTTACGCAAACGTATCAAGATTAATCAGCCTGGTGAAGTGGCATGGATTAGTCACAATGGTGATTTTGCTAGTAATGAGATCCGTATTCGGAGTATGTCGTTGATATCACCCCCTCAATGGCAAAAGTTTGCAATGGATAGCTTGGTTCTTTCGACTATTTCTCAAGATCATTATCCTAATTATCGGCAGCAAGATTACCATACGCAACAGATTAGCGCGTCTTATTCTGGGGTGGATGTGCCGATTACATTAGCTTATCGCAAGGATAAGCTGACCGAGACTTCCCCAGTGATCCTCTATGGTTACGGTGCCTATGGCTACACGATGAAACCATATTTTATGCCGCAAATCATTAGTCTATTAGATCAGGGGTTTATCTATGCGATCGCTCATGTTCGTGGCGGTGGTTATTTTAATAACGCATGGCATGATGCTGGCAGAGGGATGTTAAAACCCAATTCGATTAATGACTTTATTTCAGCCGCTCAGACATTACGACGTTATGCTCCAGCAGATAATCAACATCCGACGATTCATCGCCAAATTTTTGCTTTGGGTTCCAGTGCAGGAGGAACGTTAGTTGCTGGTGCACTGAATCAAGCACCAGAACTATTTTCTGCTGCTGTGCTCAAGGTCCCTTTTGTTGATGTCATCAATAGTATGTCAGATCCAACACTACCTTTGTCAGAGCAACAATACCGAGAGTGGGGGAATCCAAATCATGCATCAGAGCTAGCTATAATGCGAACTTATGATCCATACCACAATATTAAAGCACTCTCTTATCCGCCATTATTGGTCCAGATCGGCTTACATGATCAACGGGTCCCTTTTTGGGAAGGGGCGAAGTATTTAACGCAGATTCGAGCGTTAACCAGTGGTAAAGGGCCTTATTTATTACAAACTGATTTTGAATCTGGTCACGTAATGGACAGAAGAAAATCATTGCAACAACAAGCCAAAGAGTATGCCTTTTTCATTTCTTTAGCCAATTTGTCCAATAAGACGGAGTAAACATGAAACCTAATCTTGTTGCTGTCGCAGTGCTTTCAGTGCTGGCGAGCGAGATTGTCTACGCTGAACAAAGCGATCCAGTTCAGGCTACAGAAAAAATAATAGTCACAGCCAATAAAATTGAACAATCTTTGTCTGAAGTGGCTGGTTCGATTGCCGTGATCACCGGTGAAGAATTAGAGCGACGTGGTCATACGGAATTGTATGATGCCATAAGACACGAACCTGGCGTCTCCGTTACTGGTGGTGCTGGTCGTCCACAAAATATTACTATCCGTGGAATGACCGGTAATCGCATTGCTATTGTACGCGATGGCATTATCAGTGCTGATGGTTATGGTGCCAGTGACCTTAATGACAAAGTTGGTCGTAACTCTTTCGACCTCTCGAATGTTAAGCGAATTGAAATTGTTAAGGGAGCAAGTTCTACCTTACATGGTTCAGGTGCAATTGGTGGTTCTGTCTTGGTTGAATCAATGCAAGCGGATGATTATTTACTGGGTAAAGATTTTTATGCTGATGGGGCAGTCACTTACACCGGAATTAGCGATAAATACAAACTTAACAGTAATTTGGCTTTTCGTTATAACAATATCAATTCTTTGCTCTCTTTGGCCTATTGGGAAGGGAAACATACTCGTAATTATCAGCAAGACTTATATCAACGTGAATTAGAAGGCCATAGTGTATCTTATCAATTGAGCCATTTCTTAAACGATGAATGGCGATTAAATTGGTCAACTGAATGGTATCGCGAGCAGCAGTATCGTCATGAAGGCAGTGGTGGTATTCAGCCAGATGGCCGATGGAACTTAGCTCGTTATTATGAAGACTCATACACAGATGAGTGGAATATTTCGCTTGGGGTTGAATATCAACCTTATGATCATCAATGGCTAGATGAAATGACAGCCAAGTTATATTGGCGTGATACGCAAGATTCTCAGATGATCGATCGTCTTTATCAAAGACCTAATCAAAATAATCTGCTTATTCATCGACGAACGAGTGAAGATAAGACGTTTTCCGATCAACAACTCGGTATCAAGTTTGATATTAGTAAACAATTTCATACAGCGAATGTACAACATACATTCGTGTATGGTGCTGGTTTAGCTAGTAATTATTATGAGCGCACCACTCAGACTCATCGTGCTCAATCTGAGCAGCAAGAAATGACTACTCATCAGCCTTTTACTCCAGCACGAGCCTACAATTTAGGTTTGTATGCTAGAGATAATATTGAATTAAGGGATTGGGATATTGCGTTCGGTTTGCGGTTTGATACACATAGATTAAAGCCTGATGGTAATGCGATACAGAACCTTATTCCTGAGCAATCTATTAACAGCCATCAATGGTCACCAAGTTTTTCATTAGCCAAAAAACTGACACCACATCATCAAGCTTATTTTTCTTATAGTCACGGATATCGGGCACCAAGTTACGATAAAGCTTATGGTTTTGTTTCGCACGAGCATATCCCGTTAACGCCATTCATCATTATTCCTAATATGGATCTGAAAGCAGAGACCAGCGACTCGTTTGAAATTGGTCATAAGTTTGATTCAGGACAATCTCAAGCCTATTTCGCTATTTTTTATCAAAAATTTAAAAACTTTATTGATATTAAAGAGATCGGCATGGATGGCCCTAATACTCTAAAGCAATACCAAAATATTAGCGGTGTTGAAACTTATGGCGCGGAGCTATCACTTTCAAAGGCATTAACAGACGTTTGGCAGATTGCGGCTAAAGCCGGTTATGTGGATGGCAAAGATGACAATGGTGAACATATTCGCTCTTTGACACCATGGGAAGGCAATGTAGAAGTTAGTTATGATTCACAAGGGCTTACTAGTGCATTTGCTTGGAATTGGGCATCGTCGATGAATCGAACCCCAACCTGTATTAATGAATTCAATCAAGCAGTCTCTTGTGCTAGCACTGAGTCATGGCACAGTTTTGATTGGTATATCACTTATCAATGGACTCCAGCTTTTACCCTCAGTGGCTCAGTGATTAATATTTTTGATAATGAATATATCCGTTATCAAGATGTCGCTGGTATAGCGCAAGAAAATACGCGTTATTCGACTAAACCTGGTCGCTATTTCACTATTAATGCTAAGTATCAATTTTAAATATTGGAATTCATGTTTATGAAATTAAGATTAGGTTTATTGACGATTTGTTATAGTGTTTCCTGTTTGGTTTCTGCCGGTGAATGGGATTATTTTGATACTAATATAACGATTAATTCGGTGGGCGATATTCAAGATTTTATTGCACAACATTACCCTATTGAAAAAAGCAAATTAAGATACCAAACAAAGTCATTAATTGAACAGCATTATAACTTTGATATCTGGCAAAATGGAGAATATCAACATCAAAAGACGATCGTTGTTTCAATTGATAATCAACACCGGATCCGTCGTATATTCCATAGTTTAGACAATAGTGTATTAATTAATGGCATACCAACAACGGCTTTGGAATTAGAATATCCACGCCAGCTCGAAGCTGATTATCCACCAGAATTGTCACAAGGTAAGTTAGTAACGGCATCGACTCAGTTATTTGATCCCGATTTACGTACGGCACAGCAGCTCCCCGCTCCTGCAAATGGATGGCGTCAACAGGACGATTATCCGTTACCTATTGTTTATCAAACTAAAGATATTGAATTACTTCAGGTTGGGGAGGAGTATTTTTTACGGAATCATCATCTAGTTGAAGTGAATGTTAAGGCTTTATTGGGTAAGCAAACTCCTGATGGCCCAGTTGTTCGCGAGCAAGGTAACTTTTTGCCCAATAAGATGATTAGTCGATTCTCTGATCTTGCTGACTTGGCAAAAATTGAACTTAATGATGAGCGCTTTGCTCCTCTCATGGCTTTTTATCATCTCAACCATTCGATCGAATACAGTAAGTCGTTAGGCTATCCGTTATTTAATCAGCCAGTTAAGTTCGATGCGCGAGGTCTTGCAACTAATAATTCAACCTATTACAAAGGCCCAAATACGATTGTGTTTGGGATTGGCGGTCCATCGCCCGATGCTATTGATGCAGATGTAATCTTACATGAATTAGCTCATGGTATTCACTATCAAATTGTTCCCGATTGGGGGTATGGGCACTCGGGAGCGATTGGTGAAGGTTTCGCTGATTATTGGGCGGGCAGTTATAGTTATCGTGTTCAATATCTTGATCCGGCAAGGCGTGGCCAAGAATTTGAAATTGATACCGTGTTTAATTGGGATGGTGTTTTCGGTCCCCGCCGTACAACGCGGAGTCTGTGGAATCAACGTGCACGTTATTTTGAGCATGGACATTATCGTGCACATGAAAGTGTCGGTGGTGAACTGGGTGATGAGCTCTGGTCGAGTGCACTATTTCAAGCTCTAAAAGCAGCGGTTCAGCAGTATGGAGATGGAACAGACAAGGTTTTTCGTGAGTTTGATACGATTGTTTTACAGTCTATGTATGGTCTTGGTCGAGGTTTAAAAATGCATAATCTTGCCGAAAGCACCCTGTATGCGGCTACTCGGTTGTATCCAGAGAAAGATTATGCACAAATTCTACGTCGTCAGTTTAGTCATTACGATTTATTGAAATCGCCCTTTGTCGTTCGTCTTGATCAACGCTATATCGATTCACAAACTCCTTTAACGATAGCATTAGAGACAACAGGTCGCCCTACGTTAGTCAGTGGTGATTGGTTATTGGATACTAATCTTGTGCTGACGATGAATCAACAGCTTGAGCATAGATTAGAAATAAGCAGTCCATTGCCTTCGAATTTAGTCTGCGGACAAGCATTCTCATCTCAACTTGATGTGAGATACCGATTCCAGTCATGGTTGAGTGAGCAGAGATGGCAAGACGAGAAAAAGATCATCGTTGGCGTACCCAAATTAACGACACCACTGGTCAGCCCGAATTATCAGTTACCGGATGCCAGTAGCGATGCCCAAGGACGATTTACTCCGGGTCGTATGATTTTTTCCCATACCTTGACCGATCGTGATCTTATTATTGATAAGCGTTTTACGGTTTATCTCGATATTGAACATCCTTCAATGTCTGATTTATCGATCACACTCACCTCTCCGCAGGGCACTAAAGTGACGCTTTGGGATCATCAATCATCACTGCAAAGTGGTTTCAACGGTTACTTTACTGTGGAGCATGATCAACCATTAGCGAGCCTCGAGCAGCAAATGGGATGGGGACGGTGGCGTCTAGAAATTATCGACCAGCATGAAGGCCATCAAGGTACTTTGCGAGCTTGGGGAGTAGGGCCTTTTAGTGATTATCAATGCAGTCACAATGAACAGCCAAGCTTAACGTCACCAAGTTCTGGGGGCAGTAGCAATGGTCTGTCGTTGCTGATCCTACTATCGATTTTTATGGCGCGAATCATTAGTTCGCGCAGCACTTATCTTGAACCAACGAAAAGAAGAGAAAAATGAAATATCAATATTCGTTTATTGCTGCTGCCTTGCTGTTAGCTGGCTGCGGAGGATCCGATAGTCCTGAATCGCCAGTAGAGCTACCTCAGTATCAGCTCTCAGGAAAGTTGGATATCAACACACAGACTTTGCTTAATGCAAAAGTGTGTACTGACTTGAACCACAATTTACGTTGTGATGCTACTGAACCTAGCATTGAAATTCAATCCGACAAGCCATTTAGCTTACAAGCAACGACAGAAAAGCTTTATAGTAGCCCGTTAGTTGCTGAAATCTCGCTAAACAAAGTAGAGTATCGCTTATTTACCGTCGGGCACAATGCTGCTCAACCATTAGTGATTAATGAGCTGACCACGCTACTTAGCGCTATGGTTTTAAATGGTCAGTCTTTACATGAAGCCGAGCAACTTTTAGTTAATCAATTACCAAATTATCGTAATGACACTGAGATTATTCACTCAATTAATACCAATGCATTAGCTCCGCGATTGGATAATTTGAGTCTGAATATGCAGAAACTCATTCCACTTTTAACCGATGAGAATATGGTTATCGTGCTCGCTACATTAGGTAATGACTTAAAAGTGAAAGATAAGCATTTTGCGTATGATTTATTTTCAGAACAAGATTTAAATAATTTCATTGAGGAAATAGCTAACCAACAACAGCAACGTATGGTGCTTAATGATACTGGAGTGAAATTATTTTATTCCGGTAATCAACAGCAGTTGATTGAGCAATCTTCAATACATTACCCAGGCCAAGACGCAGATTTTGGCTTTGATGCAACCGATCGACAATTAATCAATGGTAATGGCTTTAAATTTATCAAGTTAGATCAACAAGGCGGTCAATTAGACAATGGTGCATCAGAGTGGTCATGCGTACAAGATGTGCGAACGGGTCAGATTTGGGAACATAAAAATGATCAGCCAGACTCGGTTCATTTTTATAACCGAACGTTTGCCTTAAAATTACCAAACTTTGAACCAGCAATAGCGGATATTTCGGCGGCAGATTGTCAGCAGCATTCGGATAAGCTTTGTTCGACTCAAGATTATGCCGATTATTTAAACGAAAAGGCTTTTTGCGGTCAAACCAATTGGCGTTTACCGACGCTGATTGAGTTGTATAACTTGGTCGATTTTGGTGAAACAAAAAAGACTGAGGATGGCCAACTCTATGCATTTACACATCCTTTCTTTTTACATCAATCGCAAGGTAGCCCTTATACGTTGGGTGGTGAAGTATGGCATTCCAGCATTAAATTTTCTCTATACAGTAGTTTGAATGATAAAGGGGTGTTTTCTTACCCAGCCATTCAAGGGGTTGGCGAAGATCGTGGTCAGATTGGTTTTTATGATATTTACTCAGCCAGTGCAGATGCCGAGTTAGGGGATTCTTATCAATTACCCGTTCGCATGGTGTCATTAAAGGATAATTAAAATGAAAAAGATGTTTATTGCTGTCTCGTTGTTATTGATTAGCTTAAAGGCATTAGCCCAGCAACAATGTTTGCATTCTATGGCGCTATCGGCGCCCAATACACGTTTTGACTATTCGAATCAAGGAGTCGTTAAAGATAAATTAACCGGATTAACTTGGATGCGCTGTGCGGTGGGACAACACTGGGATGCTAATTTAGACCGTTGTCTTGGAGAAGCGACATTGGAGAATTGGCAAAGTGCTTTACAAACGGCTCAAGCCGTTGATGACGCGAATGCAAACCATCCCTTATATCAATTTGCTGGAAAGCAAGGATGGAGGATGCCGAATATTAAAGAGTTAGTATCGTTAACCGAGATGGCCTGTTATTCGCCCTCTATGAATGATCGGGTTTGGGGCTCAGCATATGATGTAGAGCCAGGTGATTTAGCGGGTTACATTTGGAGTAATACACCGTCTACTCAAGAAGCCAGTGCTTTAAGTTTTGATTCAGTCAATGGAGAAGTCATTCACCATTCTCACAATTTTGCTTTCAGTATCTTAATGGTGACCGATCAGTAATCAGTCTTGGTTGATTTAAGTACCAATTAATCTAAACCGATGCTTAAAGCGTCGGTTTTTTCCACTTTAATTTTCAATGACTGCGCTGTTATAACATCCAAAATTAACCTAACTGGAAACAAGCGTCTTTATTTAAGGCCATCTCGATAGCATCTAAAAGCGCATCAATGTGTTTATGGTCACTGATATAAGGTGGCATTAAATAGATTAAGCGGCCAAAAGGCCGGATCCATACGCCAAGCTCGACAAACAACGCTTGAATCACGCTCATATTGACTGGATGGTGGGTTTCTATGACGCCAATGGCGCCAAGCCAGCGCACGTCTTTTACGTGTCGGTAGGCGGTAAAATTGGGTAAACGTTTGGCAAATTGGCTTTCAATATTAGCCACTTGCGTTTGCCAATCTCCTTTGGCAATCAGTGCGAGACTGGCGGAAGCGACGGCACAAGCTAAAGGGTTACCCATAAACGTTGGCCCATGCATAAAACAACCGGCCTCACCACTACAAACGGTATCGGCGACAGTTTTACTGGTTAATGTCGCCGCAAGCGTCATATAACCGCCGGTTAAGGCTTTACCAAGGCACAGAATATCCGGCTGTATATTCGCATGCTGACAAGCAAACAATTTTCCCGTTCGACCAAAACCGGTAGCAATTTCATCAACAATTAACAGCACGTTATAGTGATCACAAAGTCGGCGTACTTCACGCAGAAATTGCGGATGATAGATACGCATTCCTCCTGCACCTTGGACTATCGGCTCCAGGATCACCGCGGCAATCTGTTGATGATGGAGCGCAATCTTGCTGCGAAAATCGTCGATATCAGACTCTTGCCAACGATCATAAAAACCAGTTTTTGGTGAATCAGCGAAAATGTGCTCAGGTAAAAAGCCTTTATATAGGTTATGCATTGAGTTATCAGGATCAGTCACTGACATCGCAGCGAAGGTATCACCATGATAACCATGACGTAAGGTAAGAAACTTCGAGCGTCGTTCACCTTTGGCGTGCCAGTACTGTAGCGCCATTTTTAAACTGACCTCTACCGCTACCGATCCGGAATCAGCGAGAAAGACGTGCTGTAAATTATTAGGTACCAATACCAGCAGCTGTTGACACAGGTCAATTGCTGGCTGATGCGTGAGGCCGCCAAACATGACATGGGACATTTTATCCACTTGCTGATGCACCGCTTGATTTAGCGCCGGATGATTATAACCATGAATGGCCGCCCACCAAGACGACATGCCATCAACCAATGTTTTGCCATCTTCTAAGTAGAGAGTGACGCCTTGTGCATGAGTGACGGGATAACAAGTTAACGGGTTAATGGTTGACGTATAAGGGTGCCAGATATGTTGGCGATCAAAAGCTAAATCCATGAAAAGTCCATACTCAAGTGAGAGCCTAAAGTAACCTTTTGTAAACTCAATGGGTTTTTAAATGTTGACAGTCTAGCTTGGAGGGGCGATAGATCCAAGTGCAAACGTTGTCGAATAGGTAAGTAAAAAGTCTAGGTATCTAGATAAGGGAGGGGGCTGCTATGTTGCTTATTGATTTTTTCGCGGTGATATAGCCCTGTTAGTTAAAATTTGCTCCCTTTCAGTATCTCGGTAATGATACATATCAATGCAGTTATTATTTAAAGAAGCAGCGGTGATGGTTATCTTCCTTCGAACGCTGCTGACGTAAAAGTTAACTAGTTTTGTATATATTCCAGTATATCCTTCCTACTTGAATCTGCAGCAGTGTTGGCTACGTTCTGAGGGATCCCCTCATAATTTCCCCAAAGCGCAACCGTACCTGAATAGATTTTGAGCAAGTATGGTTGCAGCTACGAGCAAGTCTTTCCTCGTTATTGCGTAGCCAGAATGCCGCAGAACTTCCATACCTAAGCGCACTGTTGAGAGTACATTTCGATTACTGACAGTGTTCGCTTGAAAGTGTTTATCCCAACCTTGTTTCTGTGCATGTACGCCAACAAGCCAAAATGTCAGTTGAAGCATTAGGGCGATTAGTAGCATGATATCAAAGCGCTCTGGGTTGCTAGTTCGGCTATGGCGGAGTCCTAGAC